>JBNKHS010000019.1:0-20557 GCA_050290485.1 Promineifilaceae bacterium (SeqCode)
GAAAGACCTCCAGCATTTATTCCCGAAGCAAATCGAGCTGCACGACTCTTTGCGCAAAAAGTAAATGGGCAACCTTTGAACGTCATTCCTGAAAGTGTGGGCAATCTGTCTATTACGGCCCACATTCTTGGTGGTTGCCACATGGGAAAATCAGCCGAAGATGGCGTCATTAACAGCAAGCATCAACTGTTTGGCTATGAAGATATTTATGTGGTCGATGGAACGGCCGTTTCCGCCAACGTAGGCGTCAATCCCAGCCTAACCATCACTGCCCTTGCAGAGCGATGTATGAGCCTTATTCCGTCTGCAAATAGCCCAACTCCACCATCGTCTCCATAATTGGGGCATCATCACTCATTACCAAAGCACCAGCCAACCATAATCCATTGGAGCCCATGAACAGATAACGATTACCACTATGCGTAGCATCTATGGGGACAATTAAAGAGCGTACATTTTTCATGCGTACAGGCGTGTTAAAACGCACATCAACAGGATAATGTGCCTCAATAACCAGCTCCTCTTCATTGTAGCGGCGCAATGTCTCATCACTTAACCCAATATTTACCAACGCAGTGGAATTAAATCCAGCGGCAAATGATTCATTCATCGCATCTGTTAATTCTGCATAACCAGGAGTTCCCGGTTGCAACATTTCCGTTTTACCGTAGTTATGGATGATAATGCGAGAAGGTTGATAAGTCGGTTGATATGGCAAAAACCAAAGCCAATTTCCGGTATTAAACACATTCAACAACCAGATTATCAAGAGAACAATTACAATCAATGTGACAATTGGTTGCCATATTTTTATATTTGAAGGGTGTTGCATAACAAAGAACCTCTTATATTCTTTCAAAAATTAAACAATTTACGCTAATTTGCTTTATAAATAACGCAATGCGCAATAAAATAGGGAAACTTATAAGTTAATAACAATACGACAACTTCGCTAGGAGACAACTTGTATGAACATCGACACCCCAGATTGGGTTCGAGACGCAATATTCTATCAAATTTTCCCAGATCGTTTTGCCAAAAGTGAGCGATTTGGAGCGGATTACCCATTAAAGCCTTCTAATTTGCAAAAATGGGGAGCAACACCAACCCTCCATGGTTTTCAAGGTGGAGATTTGCTTGGTGTCATTGAAAAGCTCGACTACTTACAGGAGCTGGGCATAAACGCCATCTACTTCAATCCAATTTTTGCGTCCGCTTCTAACCATCGTTATCACACCCACGATTATTATGTTGTTGATCCGATTTTAGGCGGTAATCGTGCATTCAAAGAAATATTAGAAGCTGCACATGCTCGCAATATTCGGGTTATTTTAGATGGTGTATTTAATCATGCTAGCCGTGGCTTTTTTCAATTTAATCATTTGATGGAATGTGGTCACGAATCTCCCTATGTTGATTGGTTTCACGTGCATAGTTGGCCTGTTAATGCCTTTGCTCACAATCAACCTCCCAATTATGATGCATGGTGGGGATTACATTCGTTACCTAAGTTTAATACAGACAATCAAGCTGTGCGCGAATACCTTTTAGCTGTCGGCGAATATTGGCTAAAGCAAGGAATTGATGGCTGGCGCTTGGATGTGCCTAATGAAATTGATGATGATGCCTTTTGGCAAGAGTTTCGCCGACGCTGTAAAGCGATCAATCCTGATGCGTATATCGTGGGTGAATTGTGGCATGAAGCGCATCGCTGGCTGCAGGGGGATCAATTTGATGGGCAAATGAACTATATGTTCACACGTGCAGTGATGGGGTACTTTTCTGGTCATCGCATGGATCAATCGGATACGGTTAAGTCAGGATTGGGCTTTATCCATGCCTTAAATGCAACCCACTTTGCCGAGACTTTAGATCATGTTTTTAACAAGCTCTACGATCCTGAAATTGTGTTTTGCTTGATGAATATGTTAAGCAGCCATGATGTGCCCCGAATGCTATCTATTGCCAATCTAGACAAAACGGCCGTCCGTCTTATGTTTATGTGCCAAATGACAGTTCCTGGTGTGCCCAATATTTATTATGGTGACGAAATTGGTATGGCCGGTCAACATGATCCTTATTGTCGTTGTGCTTTTCCGTGGCATGATGAATCTGTCTGGGATCGTGAGCTATTGGACTTCGTGAAGCAGCTCATTAAGCTCAGACATGAACACGCAGTTTTGCGTCGCGGGAATTTCCGTGTTTTATATGCCAATGAGCATGTGATGATGTACCAACGAGAGTTTGAAGGAGAAACGGCCGTTATTGCCTTCAATAGCGCCGAGCACAAAGAGAAAATCGTTGCCCCTCCCAGCATTGAAAACAGGTTAAGCGAAAAATTAATGTTGGCAGGGCAAGATTTTATTGCCGGAAAATCCTATACGATAAACGGCCGTAGCGGTAGAATATGGATGAGTTAGCCCTACAATATAGGAATTGTGTACTTTTTTCGTATCTTTTACACAAATAACGAATTTTTCACGTTATTATTTGCAATAGCTTAATGTAATTTATAAAACCTATATTGAATACAAGTGGAAATTGTGAATTACAAAAGTGGAAGCGCCATAGTTGTTATTTGTTTTCAAAAAGCATTTGCGCATTCGCTAAAATAAAGGGAAGATATTATGAGTGACGAGCCCGTCATTCTTTATATAGAAGATAATCCAGATAATCGAAAACTTGTTTCTAGAGTTTTAGGAGCTGAAGGTTTCACTGTCTATACCGCCAATGATGGCCCATCTGGATTAGCTTTTGTTGAAGAAACTACACCCGATCTCATTTTAGTCGATCTGCAACTTCCGGATATTGATGGGTACGAAGTAACCCGGACATTGCGCCAAATGGATAGGCTAAAAAACACGCCCATTGTGGCCCTAACAGCTAACGTTTTAAAAGAAGATCGTGAACGTAGCTTTGCAGCAGGTTGCGATGGCTTTATTCAAAAACCATTTAGTGTTGACAAACTACCTAATCAAATAAAAAATTATTTATCACAATCATAAAAATAAAATGACAAATATAATGACTAAAGCACCAGTTGACCCAAAAGACGCACACATTCTCGTTGTTGAAGACAACGTCTCAAATTTCGTACTTATTGCCAGGTTGTTAGCCTTTATGGGTGTACAAAAATGTGAATGGAAGACTACTGGATGGGGCGTCGTTGACTTTGCCAATACGATGCCGCGTGTTGATCTAATTTTGATGGATTTACGTCTCCCCCACGAAGATGGGTATGACGCGTTACGCCAAGTGCGCAAAGACCCCGCACTACAAGATACGCGGGTTGTCGTTGTTACGGCACATGGTAGTAGTGCAGAAATGCAAAAAGCTCGCGAAGCAGGGTTTGATGGTTTTCTTTCCAAACCACTTGATGCTGACCGTTTTCCTGAACAAATTAAGGAAATCTTAGATGGAGGAGAGGTTTGGGATCTCGGTATATAAGGATGTTTACATGATACAAAACACCCGATTTGGGGAGAGGGGTTGTATCGTACTGTCGCCACGTTTCGAGACTATATTTCCTTTTTGTCCTCCATTGTTCCTTCGACACAAATCAATAATTCCTGCTACAAAAGAATAGAATCATGATTGCAAAAATAAAAAAACATTTATTTGTCCACAGCAGTAACAAAATCATGGAACGAAACGGCCGTATTGCACTTTTCATCTTGCTCGGCCTTATATTTTTTGGGTTAATCCGTAACCTTGGCATTTTCTATCTAAACAACCATACAGATTTTATGGTTTCGCCAACGTTGTTTTCTGTGGTCACCCAATTAATTGTAGCCACGCTCATATTTTCAATTTATCTGTACATTGTCAATTTAGCGAACCAATTTGCGGACGACTCCGAAGCCCAAGCAATTCAACTAAAACAGACAACAAACCAACTGCAGAAGGTCGCTGAAGTGACGGGTTTAGGTAATTTTGGTCGCGACATTGATGATATGCTGGATAATGCCGTCAAAAATATTCGCGAACAGTTTGGGTATTGTTATATTGCTCTCTTTTTGCTCGATGAATCAGAGGGAAACCTGCTACTCAAAACATTTTCTCAGGACGAATTCTATACACCTCCCGCCAGACCTGCCCAACTACCTCTTCAGCAAGATGATCTGATTAGTAAAACGGCCGTAAATCAAAAATCCTTTTTAACCGCCAATGGAACAGAAGTGAGCAGCGTTGATCCTAACCACTCGGGAACCTTACAAATAGAAGCAACCTTTCCACTCATTGTGCGCAATAAGCACTTAGGCGTGCTAGATATTCAAAGTAACAACAAAAATGCATTCAAACCTGAAGATATTGCTGTCCTACAAATATTAGCCAATCAAATTGCCATCAGCATCGACAATGCTCAACTTTTCCTAGAAACAGAAGCACGGCTCCATGAAACCAACACCCTCTATGAATTTAATTTAACCCTTTCTTCAACCGCAGATTTAGGGGAGATCTATCGTCGAACGGCACGTGAATTTGCCACGCATTTTCATGGTTATCGTTGTGTCATCCACTCATTGGAACCTAATCACCAAGATGAACTAATCACCGAAGCTGATTTTTGGCACAAAAAAGATGGTAAAATCCTCAATGAATTCCAAATTGAAGATCCCATTATTTCCTTAAAAGATGCTCAGCAGCTACGAACTGTATTGTATAAGCAGAAACCCCTGGTCGACTTAATCGGCCCTTCTGGAGCAGCAGATAGAGAAGAATGTTTAAGAGTACCGCTGGTTCATAGTGGAAATACAATGGGATCGATATGTGTTTTTCGTGAATCCGTTCAACCTGCATTGCAACCATCAGATATTCAACGCGCACAAACCATGGCCAATCAAACGGCCGTTTCTCTAGCAAATACATTCCTATCAACAGAAACACAAGGTCGTGTCGCCCAACTTAGCACACTATATCGCATGAGCCTCGTACTTTCAGAAGCAGATACACTTAAAGAAGTGTTTGATGGCGCTCGTCGCGAAATCCTGTCTTTAATTGCAGCGTCTGGGATGAATATTACACTTGTCACCCCAGACAAAAAACACCTTCACTGGATTTATGCCTACGAATATGGTGAAGAGCATGATATGACCAAAATCCCACTCCTTACCATCGATCAAGGGTTTAGTGGTTACGTCTATCGCACCCGTGAAGTCTTGCACCTCACTCCCGATGAAAAAGATATAGAACGATTTAACTCCTTTATTGTCGGAGCCGATCTAAATTCATGGTTGGGGCTACCAATGGTTGTTGCCGGTGAGATTATTGGTGTACTTTCCATCGAATCTGATGATGTCTTTTCCACAAGAGATGTTGAGCTACTAAAAACCGTTGTGGGACCTATTTCTATTGCGATTAACAACTTGATGCAATTTGAAGAGGTCGAGAAAGCTCTGGCTATTCAATCTGAACAAAGCTTGCATCTGCAAACAGCCGCAGAAGTAGCTGCTACGGCCGCAACTGTATTAGAGCAGAAACAATTGATCGACCAAGCAGTTGAGCTCATTAAAGATCGTTTTCAACTCTATTATGTGGGTATCTTTTTGGTCGATGAAAAAGAAGAGTATGCCGTTTTACAAGCAGGTAGTGGTGAAGCTGGAGAAATTCAAATTGCCAACAACCATAAACTGCTGGTAGGCGGGCAATCACTTATTGGTGGGGCAACAGGCGATGGTGTCCCACGTATCATCCAAGATGTCGCTCAAGATGAAGAATGGCGTCCCAATCCTGTCTTGCTAGAAACTAAATCAGAACTTGCATTACCACTCCAAGTACGTAATAAAATTATTGGCGCACTCACCGTACAAAGCACAACACCTAACTTATTTACACCAGAACTGGTAAGAACCTTACATACCATGAGTGACCAATTGGCAATTGCTATCGAAAATGCCCAACTGCTACATCAAGCACAAAATCGTGCAAAACGGGAACAAAAAATCAATCAAGTCAGCGCACAACTGCACCAATCATCAGATGTCGATGAAATTATTAGTGTAGGTTTACAGGCATTATCAAACTATTTAGACCAGTCGAAAGTAAATCTTTATTTAGGGCGAACCCACAACTTACAGACCAAACCATTGGATAGCAATGGGAGTTAGATTCTGAGCTCCATAACTTAAGATGTTTGAACAAAATGGATATATCATGCCAAAACCAAGCCCAACAACCCCAAATACGTCCGTTTTTTTAGACACATCGTTGCCAAACACCGCACGGATTTTTGATTATCTCGCAGGAGGCAATGCTAATTTTCAAGCCGACCGGCAGGCTGCAGAAGCTATGCTGAAATTACTTCCTTCTTTACGCAAATGGGTACGCTTAAGGCGGGCATTCATTCAAGAAGCAGCGTATAGACTTTATGAAGAGGGATTTCGGCAATTTCTAGATTTAGGCTCTGGTATGCCTGCAGATGACCAGATTCATGCATTTGCTCCTGAAGCTCGTGTGCTGTACAGCGATATAAATCCAGTAGCCGTTAGTTATGGTAATAGTTTGTTCGGTGATTTAGATCACGTTGATTATATTCGTGGTAACGCAACGGAAATAGAGGAGTTGGTAAGCTCCAGTGCGGTAAAAAAACTAATTTATCCAAATGAAAAGGTGGCTATTGGCCTAAATGGGTTGGTTCTGTTTTTGACGCCTGAAGAAAATAAGAACCTAGCTCAGTATCTTTATAATTGGGCAAGTGACAATTCCAAGTTGTTTTTAGTATTTCAGACGCATGGGGCGATACAAAACATGGCAGCCTATGAGACTTTCTTAGAAATAGCAAGCTCTGCTTTTTTGCCAATACGACTATATACATTGGAAGAAAATTTAGATATGATGCATCCATGGAAACCAAGTTTGCTAGAGCCCATTACCACTTTTCTAGGGCTTCCAGAAGATTTTATTAAAAAAGAAGATCGTGAAGGGATAGAAATGGCGTTTTACGCTGTTATTTTAGAAAAATAATCTTATGTCTGACAAGCTCAAACAGCAAGAAATAACTATTTGGCTCAACAGCCAAGATGATCTATCTTCAAATTTAAAGTCTGCTTTTATAGATCATGCTATTGACAATCGGGGTGTATTAACTTCAACGCGAAAAGCTGATGATGTTGCCTCTGCTTTATGCTCTGCCCTTGAAAAGTTCTTGGATGATCCTACTGATTTAATTGTTGTCAGTGCAGTTGCCATGCAATTTGCAGAGCAAGGAATGTCCATGATTACGGGACAAGCGTTGATGATGGTTTTGGGGCAAACGGCCGTTTCTGATTCCGGTATCATGGGGCTTATCAACCAGTTCCAACTCGCCTTCTTACAAAATCTAGCGAGTGCCCGTGAATTAAATCACCATCGTGTTCAAGAACGATCACAAATGGCCTTACAGCGGGCGCTACATACCCAGCTAGAACAACAAATTCTACTGCATGACAACGAAAAACAACGCAACGAGCACCTCAACCAAATTCTGCAACTCAACACACGGCTAAACCAATTAAACAATGAAGAATCACTCCTGGAGGAAGCCGTTTACGGGATTTATCGCTCCTTGAGCCTAACAGAGGTTTCAATCTATGGATATAGTGAAACAACCTCACAATGGACAAAAAAGGAATCCACACTTTCCAATTTCGATGACTCTCAAAAAATAACACCTTCTCTTTTATGACCATCTCAATTCCGTTTTAAGACAGCGCCCTGAAATCACGCGCATCTACCAAAACCCCTCAGGTGAAGAAGGTATTTATGTGCTTACCCTTTTGCGCGCGGGACGGCAAGATTTAGGTGCACTCGTCATTAAAAACGATCAATTGGGAAACTATAATCATGATTCATTTTTAATCTTACTACGTACCTTTACCCAAAATCTAGCTTCTCTATGGCACAACATCTATTTAATTACAGATTCACAAGAACGCGCCAAAGAACTGGAAATTTTGCATGGACGGTACATCGATACAATTTGGCGCTCAGAAGAATCAACACTTGTTGCTCAATATCAAAACCAACATTTATCCATTGATCGCAGTCCGCAAAAAGTGCCAAATACCCCGAATGGCGTCCATGTGCCTTTACAATTTGGGGAAGAGTTAATTGGGGAGATTCAATTTGCAGATAAAACAGAGCTCACGAGAGATGAAAACGCATTTGTTACTGCACTTATCCATGAGATAAGCAGTGCGTTGAACAACGCTCGATTCCTGCAAACAGCCCATGCAAATTCCAACCAACTCAGTCTTGCTGCTGAAGTTAGTCGTGCGGCAACAACTATTTTGGATCTCGAGCAGCTCATTCAAGAAGTGGTTGAACTAATTCGCAATCGCTTTAACTATTACTATGTTGGCTTGTTTTTGGTTAATGACGCACAAGATACGGCCGTATTACGCGCAGGAACAGGAAAAGCAGGTGAAGAACAGCTGGCCCAAAATCATCAACTAGCCATCAACGGCAATTCCATGATTGGCAACGCCATTGCTACCGGACAACCACACATCGAACAAGATGTCACGCAAGCCGTTTATTTCAATCCCAACAAATGGCTGCCAAATACCAAAGCTGAAATTGCCCTACCTTTACGCATCCGTAATCGAATAATCGGTGCCCTAACTGCACAAAGCACCGAACGCAGCGCCTTCCCCACCGATACCGTTACTGTATTGCAAAACTTGGCAGATCAGCTCGCCGTTGCCATTGAGAATGCCAGCTTATTTGCGCAAACAGAACAAAACTTACAAGAAACACAGCGTCTTTATCAAACAGTCAGCCAAATGACAGAAGCGCAAACAGAATCAGAAGTATTCCGCTGTTTAATCGACTTTGCAGCGGAATCAGGACTGGTCGACGTAGCAACCATTATTACCATCGACCCTACCGATCCAGAATACATCACGATGCCTCTTCTCTGGCACAAAATTCCCTTTGAATACGATCCCTCACAAAAATATCTGCGTGATAGGTACATCTTTACCGATCAATTAGCCAATGAAGAAATCATACAAATAGAAAATGGGCAAACAGATCCACAAGTTGATGAAGCAACGCGTCGTATGTTTATAAAAAACGACTTTTGCACAGACGCACTCATCCGAATTAGTTCTAAAAGTAAATGGTTTGGATCTTTATCACTCATCAGGCAAAAGCCTAAGTTATTCACAAATAAAGAGTTGCAACCATTCTTCACCCTTATCGACCAAGCTGCGGTAATCCTCTCTAATCTGCAATTACTGAAGCAAACAGAAACACTTTACACGATTGGACGCCAATTAAACCAAATCATCACCAGAGATGACGCTTTAGAAATTACAGTTAAAGAAATTGCCCGTTACACAGGTGCACCGCAATGCCGCTTTATTCTCTATAGTCCATACACACATAGTGGAACTGTAGCTGCAATGGCAACACCATCCAACAGCAAAAAACATTTTCTTCCTATGGAAAATGATTTTGTCTATGAATATTTCTCTAAGAACAAACACCCACTTCTTCTTAATTCAGATGATGAAACAATATCAGAAGAAACCATGACGGCTCATGTGACTGCATTTGGCTCTAAATCCTCACTTCTGATCCCAGCTGCCAGCCAACATGAACTCATTGGCTACTTAGCAATTGATAGCCATCGTGGACAACGGCCGTTTAGTCAAAACAACATTATCTTTACTCAAACAGTAGTTGACTTGCTCACAACACAGCTCGAAAACATCAAACTTTTTGATGAAGCGCTACAAAGAGCACAAGAATTAATCACTCTAAATCAAATTCAATCAACCATCACTCAAGTTCTGGATATTTCAGATTTAGCAAAATCAATCAATAATAAAATTGGGCAATTGCTTGATAATACTATCTTTACAATGGCTACGTTTGATCCCGAAACAAAAGCCTATACCCCTATCCTCTGCATCGAAGAAAAAGAAGCTGTATCCACTTACTCATTTGTTTTGTCAGAGACAGATCCAATCAATCAAATACTACTAGAAGACAAGCCAATCATAACCAACAATATGCATCCTATTACCCTAAGCAATCAGGGATGCAATATCAATCAAGAAAAAATTCAATCAGGGCTATGGATACCGTTCCACAAAGAGGGAATTGTGACAGGATTGCTTAATGTGCAATCTTTTTGGGCAGATGCTTATAACGAAAATGATGTCCAGTTACTGCGTAGCATTGCAACACAAGTTAGTCTTGCCATGTCTAATATTGACCTATTCCAAAAAATCCAAGCACAAAACGCAGAGCTGGTTCAACTTGATGAATTAAAAACCCAATTTTTAGCAAACATGTCTCATGAACTACGGACACCGCTCAACTCCATTATTGGCTTCTCACGCGTTATTCTCAAAGGCATCGATGGCCCAATTACAAAAGAGCAAGAAGAAGATTTGTCATCAATTTACCACAATGGGCAACATCTCCTGACACTCATTAATGAAATTTTGGATATGGCGAAGATCGAAGCAGGTAAAATGGCACTCACCTATGAAACAACAGATATCCTGCCGATCATACAAGGGGTTTACAAAACAGTCGAAGGGCTTATTCAACCTGACAAGATCACCTTAGTTTGGGATGTGGACGAACCATTACCTCCAATCGAAGCAGACTCTTTACGCATTCGGCAAATATTGCTCAATTTACTATCCAATGCTGCCAAATACACTGAAAAAGGGGAAGTGCGCCTAAAGGTTGAACAAGGCAACAACCAGATACATATTCAAGTTAGCGACACTGGCATTGGCATCGCGCCTGAAGATTACGATGCAGTCTTTACCGCCTTTGAACAAGTTGATAGTTCTACCACGCGCACGGTTGGGGGCACAGGTCTAGGTCTTCCAATTACTAAATGGTTGGTCGAAATGCACCAAGGGCAAATCTACTTTGAAAGTGAATTAGAAAAAGGCACAACTTTTCATGTATTATTGCCAACTCAGCAGAAGCTTGCATCCAACAACTCTGAAGTATTGGAAGAAATCGTATCGTAACACCTACTAAAAGGATTTTTTATGGACAATCATGTCTACATTGTCTGTCGCCATTGTCAGCATCGTCAACTTTTTTTACGGCCGTTATCTGCCTGCTCCAAATGTGGAGAAGCATGGCTCGACGCAGATTATGATTTATTAAATGACAAAGAGAATGCCAGTAAATGGCAAAGCGAAATCAAAAAGCGCAGCGCAACACTTTGGCGCTACCAAGAATTATTACCGATTAAAAAAAGCGAAAATATTATCTCCTTGGGTGAAGGATGGACGCCACTCATTCGTGCTCATAATTTAGGCCTCATGCTAGGTCATCCACACATTTATATAAAGGACGAACGACAAGGCCCGACAGGCTCCTTCAAAGATCGGCAAGCAGCCATTGCTATAAGCGCAATGAAAGAGGCTGGCATCCGTGAGGCAGTTGTCGCCTCGACAGGTAACGTTGCCATTGCCTATTCAGCATACAGCGCAAGAGCAGGTATAAAATTATGGGTATTTGTTACCAGTTCTGTCCCTTCAGAAAAAATGCGTGAGGTCGCCCTATATGGCTCCGAAGTTATCAAAGTTGCAGGAACTTATGATGAAGCCAAGCATATTGCTGCAGAGTTCGCCACAAGTAAAGGGTTATTTTTAGATAGAGGAATTAAAGGCATTGCCGCAAAAGAGGCAATGAAAACCTTGGCATTTGAACTTGCCGAACAATTAGGCAACATCCAAGCTGGCGTTGATGCCAACATCATCAATGGAGATTTATACCCTTGGCAAGCCCCAGATTGGTATTTGCAAGCTGTTAGTGGTGGTATGGGGCCAATAGGTGTCATCAAAGGATTTGAGGAATTACAATCATTAGGAATCATCGATAAAATTCCTAAAATCGGCTGCTTCCAATCAAGTGGTTGTGCACCGATGGCCAATTCATTCCATAAAGGTCTCCGTGTGGCAGAAAATGTAGATAATCCGATGACAGATATAACTACATTGGCTACTGGTGTGCCCGGTCAAGCATATGAAGCCCTCTATGAGTTAATTGAAAAATATGGGGGGACCATCGACGCCATCCCAGATGGAGATGCCTTTGATGCCTTAAAAGTATTAGCCCGAATGGATGGCATTAGTGTTGAACCAGCAACGGCCGTAACTTTTGCAGGATTATTCAAACTCATCCGTGAAGGGAAAATAAAACCAAACGAAACCGTCGTCATCAACTGTTCAGGTCACACCTTCCCTGTAGAAAAACACATTATTGGGGAACATTACACGCGTAACATGACACCCACTCCTAATAATCGCGAAGAAGGTTTGCTCACAGCATTAGAAGAATTAGATGATCGCGTGCAACGTATTGCTATTATCGAAGACAATCCAGATGCCGCACGGCTCATTCGTCGTATTTTACAAGCACAAGGAGATTTCCACATCGACGAGGCAACCAACGGCATTGATGGTCTTGCTCTTATTCAGCAAACACGTCCCAATTTAGTCATTCTCGATCTCATGATGCCCGGAATTGATGGGTTTGGTGTCGTCGAAGCGATAAAATCCGACCCTACCCTTGACCAAATTCCTATAATTGTGATCACTGCTAAGGAGCTATCTGCTATTGAAAGAGAGCGGTTAAACGGTAAAATAAAAGCATTGTTGCAAAAAGGATCATTTATGGACTCTGATTTACTCACTGACATACGCCAAGCACTTCCATAAATGATAGAAAAGTTTTATTGCCACAAAGCATATCTTTGTGGCACAATTACGGAAACGCTTGCGTAAATGTCATCTCTAACTTCATAAAAGAGATGTGAGCTAATTTTATGAGTAATAACAAAGCGGCTACCATTTTATACATTGAAGACGACCCAGCTAGCCGTCGTCTCGTTCAAAGAATTCTCGACAGCAGAGGCTACAATGTTCATGTTGCTGGAGATGGTTTAGAAGGTATTTCTCTTGCCAGAGAAACAAAACCAAACCTCATCCTTATGGACATGAACCTGCCTAGCATGGATGGTCGAGAAATTACAACACGCCTACGTAGTTTGCCTCACTTCGCCCAAATTCCAATTGTTGCCTTAACCGCCAACCACAGTCCAGGTAGCCGCGAATTGGCACTTGCTGCTGGCTGTACAGGCTTTATGACAAAGCCAATTGATGTCTCTGTATTTCCAGACCAAGTAAAAGACTTTTTAGCCGGTCGTATCGAGCCACTTTCTGCAGATGAAAAAAATGTTCATCTTAAAAAGCATGCAGAAAATCTTGTTGAGCGCTTGGAATTTAAAATTAATGAGCTTGAAGGCGCAAACAAACGCTTACGTGAGCTTGATCGCCTTAAAAGCGATTTTATTATTATGGTATCGCATGAACTGCGCACACCATTAACTCTCATCAGCGGCTATGCTCACTTGCTCGACGAGCAACTCAAACATAATACAACCTTCACCGCAGAAATGATTGAAGGCGTAGCTGAAGGCTTAAATCAAGGCGTTGATCGTATGCGTGGCGTGGTCAACGAGATTATTAAAGTAGCCAGAATTGCCTCTGGGACTTTGGATTTAGCACTTGGACCTGTTCGTCTATCTGAAATTATTGATGATTTAAAGAAAGATTACACGGACATTGTCGAAAGTCGCCAGATTACGTTGCATATTGGTGATTTAACAAAATTACCAATTATTGAAGGTGATGGAACACAGCTCAAGTCCGCCATAGATAATGTCCTCAGTAACGCGGTTAAATTTACACCCGATGGTGGCAGTATTTATATTGTGGGTCGTCCAGTTGGGGATGCTGTCGATTTAATCATTCAAGATACAGGTATCGGCATTCCTGACAATGAACATGCACGCATCTTTGACCAATTTTATTCTTTAGGAAGCATTGAACACCATTCTACAAGTAAATCTGCGTTTCAAGGGGGCGGACTTGGCTTGGGATTAGCAATTGCTAAAGGTATTGTTGAAGGGCATAACGGCCGTATTTGGGTAGAAAGCGAACGACGAGACCCCGATGAGCTACCAGGAAGCACATTCCACATTTTGCTTCCTGTAGATCAAGCAAGCCAAACAACAGCACTCTAATTCTGTTTTCCTGTATTGCCTAATTAGAAAAAGATCTTAAGATAAATGGTCTTTCCTTGTCCAAATCCAAATAATTCACAATAGGTTGATACCTATTAATAGCTTTTTGTGAATGAAATAGATAAGATTAGGCCATGTCCTCACCACCACCAGAAAGAACAATTGAAGCACCAATTCAATCTGAAGCAAAAGAACATCCATCTTGGCAAGCAAAAGATGCTCATATGCAAAAAAAGCAGTGGCAAACAGGGTTGTTCTGGGCATTGCTTTCTCCTATTTTTTTAGGTCTTATCCCAATTTTTGCCAAAATTGCCTACAATGAAGGTGGTGACGTTTTAACAGTCGTCGCTTCGCGTACAATCATTGCCGCTCTATTAATGTGGGGAGGCATGGTCCTCTTTAAGCGAAACCTTATTCGCAGCTCGTTACCAGCCATCGCCAGCAGCTTATTCGCAGGAGCCATCAATGGAATTGGCTCCTTGTTTTTTTATGCTAGTTTGACGCACATAGATGCTTCAGTTGGCCAACTTGTTAATATTAGCTACTTAGTTTTTGTAACAATGTTTTTGCGTATTGCAGGCCATGCCATCTCGTGGCTTACCATTTTACGGGTAGGACTTACCGTCTTTGCCATCTTTCTTCTTACTCAAGGTGGGCAAGGCCAATCGGATAAATTAGGCGTTGCCATGATGGTCATTGCCGCCTTAACATTTGCCATTCAATTGGTGTTAAGCCAACGAATAATGCTTGATATTCCTGCCCAAACAATGACACTTTACGCGATTACAGCAATGGCTATTGTCGTCTCTTTCGCTTGGTTCATTGCCCCCAAAGCGGAAACAAACATAATTACGATGGCTGGTTGGCGGGCAATTGTTCTAATGGGGTTAGCAACAGCTATGTCACGATTAGCATTGTTTATGGGAGTCAAAAATTTGGGCAGTATTCAAACGGCACTTCTTGGCGTTTTTGAAACTGTAGTTACCATTGGATTAGCGACTGTTTTGCTTAAAGAAAGTTTAACTCTCGTACAATGGATCGGTGCAGGTATTTTATTACTTGGTATTTTTCTAGTTCGGTTTGAACGTGGTGTACCGCGCTCTGTTGATTGGTGGCAAACAATTTGGCGGTGGCGCATTAAAAAATAATGTCTTTGAAGCGTAAGAAAGACCTCCCCTTCCTCGTCAACCTAAAGGAATACCAAATTCTTATACCAATTTGGTGATAGCTCGTTCAGGTTACGCTATAATTTTAGTAGATAATTGTCTAACAAACGTATTGTCCACATATTCTGTTAGATAATGCAGACAAGAAGAAGGATATTTACCCGTGATACAACAAGAATTAACGATCAATCTTATTGATGGTGTCGATGCCTTTGCTAAGCTGGCAAATGAATGGGACACCTTGGTCAGCAAGAGCATGACCAACACGCCGTTTCAATTGCATACCTACCAAAAAGCTTGGTGGACTTATTTGCATCCTGAAGACGGCACATTGCATACCATTGCCGTTCGGGACAGTAACGACCAACTGATTGGTATTGCTTCTTTATATTTAATTGAAGGAATTCTTTATTTTAATGGTTGTGTGGAAGAAACAGATTATCTGGATCTGATCAGTTCTGCAACAAATGCAGAAGCGGTTTGGACGGCCGTTTTTGATTGTTTGTGTAGCAGCGAATTTCCCAAATGGCATGGATTAAGCTTATGCAATATTCCAGAGACCTCGCCAAGTCGCACAATTCTTCCCCAAATTGCGGCAAAGCGAGGTTTTTCTTTACAAGAAACAATTAATGAAGTTTGCCCTATCATCCCCCTACCTGAAACATTTGACGACTATTTAGCTCAAATCGACAGTAAACAACGTCGTGAAATCAAGCGAAAACTACGGCGCGCCTTTGGGGCAGATGCGCAGCTTGTTCAAGTCACACAAGAAGACAATATTACAGAAGCAGTTGATACGTTTCTTGAATTACTGCAACAAAGCACCTTTGAAAAACGGGATTGGCTCAATAACGGCCGTACTCAACTCTTTCATGCAGTTGCCAAAGCCGCGCAAGAAGCAGGTACGTTACAACTCCTATTCATGGAAGTTGATGGACAAAAAGCAGCCGCTTTGTTTAACTTCAACTATAACGGCCGTATTTGGGTCTATAACTCCGGGCTTGATCCTGACAAATTTGGTAATCTCAGCTTAGGTGTTGTCATTAGTGCCAAAGCGATAGAGCTTGGCATAGAACAAGGTGCAGCTGAATTCGACTTCTTACGCGGTAACGAAACATACAAATACCGCTTTGGTGCCCAAGATACAACAATCTATAGAATTGAAATCAATCGGTAATTCCGTTGGGGAGAACGACAAATGGTCATAAATCATAAGCAACCCATCAAACGTATTGCCATGCTGAGTGTGCATACTTGTCCATTAGCAATGCTTGGCGGCAAAAAAACAGGCGGCATGAACGTTTATGTTCGCGATTTTAGCCGCGAGCTCGGTAAACAAGGTGTTCAGGTCGATGTTTTCACCCGTTCGCAAGATGATTGCCAACCCTTTATTCGCCATGATTTAGGGTATGGGGGGCGTGTCATCCACATTCCAGCAGGACCGGAAAAACCAATACCTGTTGCTGATGTCGCTAACTATTTGGATGAATTTGTTCAAGGTGTTCTTGAATTTGCCCAAGAAGAAGATGCCCATTACGATGTCATTCATAGTCATTATTGGTTGTCGGGTTTAGTAGCCGAAAAACTACGTGAAGCATGGAATGGTACGCCGATTGTGCACATGTACCACACGCTCGGCCACATGAAAAACAAAATCGCCATGTGTGATTCTGAGCGCGCTCCACAATCACGGATAGACGGCGAACAGAAGGTCCTCGACATTGCTGATCGCATTATTGCCGCGACCCCTGCCGAAGAAGATCAACTGGTCACACTTTATGACGCTGATCCCGATAAGATTAGCATCATCCCTCCCGGTGTCGATTTAAATCGTTTCCAACCTATTGATTCCAAAGTAGCCAAACGACGCGTAGGTATTCCCTGTGGTGATGCCAACATTTTATTTGCAGGCCGCATTGAGCCATTAAAAGGCATCGACACAATGTTGAGAGCGATGGCCTTGCTGCAAGAACGGTGTCCATCTGCACTTGAAAATTGCTGCATGGCCATTGTTGGTGGCGACCCGTGGGCAGATGATTTGGATGATGAAATGGCCCGTTTGCAGCAACTTCGAGCGGATTTAGATATTCATGATTTAGTTGTTTTCTTAGGGGCGAAAGATCAAGAAATATTGCCAAACTACTATGCCGCCGCCGAAATGGTTGTCATGCCTTCTCATTATGAAAGCTTTGGTATGGTTGCGCTGGAAGCAATGGCGATGGGCACGCCTGTTATTGCCTCTGAAGTTGGAGGATTAGCCTATTTGGTTAAAGATGGAGAAACAGGCTATCATGTCCCAAGTCGTAATCCTGAAGCGTTGGCACAGCGGATTTTCGAACTGCTAACCAACCCTAAATGCCGTGAATATATGGGAAATAACGCCCGCGAATATGCAAAGCATTACTCTTGGACAAATATCGTCCAACGGATGATGCAAGAATATGAAGAGTCACACATAAAACAAGCAACTGTAGATCGTGTGCCTTGTTGTTGCTAAAAAGGGAGATTGGAGATTAGTTGTTTCAAATTGCACGACTAGCGGCCGAGAACTCTAATCTCCAATCTCTAATTAAGCAATTACCAAATCAGTTAATAACCTCTAAACCACCCATATACGGCCGTAAAACCTCAGGCACCACAATAGAGCCATCTTCCTGCTGATTATTTTCCATAATTGCAATCATAACACGTGGCAAGGCCAAACCGCTCGCATTTAACGTGTGCGGGAAGCGGGTCTTTCCGCCTTCTTTTGGCCGGTACTTCACGTTAGCACGACGTGCTTGGTAATCTTCAGAATTGCTGATAGAGCTGACCTCAAGCCATTCTTGACAGCCTGCTGCCCAAATCTCGATGTCATACGTCTTCGTCATCGCAAAGCTGACATCACCAGAGGCCAAGTCGACCAAACGATAATGGAAGCCCAATGCTCCGACGATATCGAGCGCATACTGCTTCATATCTTCTAGTACTTCGTAGCTCTTTTCTGGCTGCACAAATTGATACATTTCCACTTTATCAAATTGGTGCCCCCGCTTGATACCACGTACATCCTTACCAGCACTCATTTTTTCGCGACGCCAACAAGGGGTGTAGGCCACGTATTTAATCGGCAAATCTTCTTCTTGCAGGATTTCATCACGGTGCATATTCGTCAAAGCAATTTCGGCCGTACCTAACCACATAAAATCTTCTTCCGCATCACGATAAATGTTGTCGAAGAATTTTGGCAGTTGGCCTGCACCTTCAAAAATCTTAGAGCGTACCATGAATGGTGGGTACACTTCCGTAAACCCATGATGATCAAGATGATAATTAAGCATGAATTGAATCAGGGCGCGTTGTAAGCGGGCACCCTGCCCTTTTAGCACGTAAAAACGGCTGCCGCTTAGCTTCACACCACGCTCAAAGTCGATGATGTCTAAATCAGCACCCAAATCCCAATGTGCTTTCGGTTCAAAGTTGAACTCAGGTTTCGGGGCACCCGTTGGTTCGTGAAAAATATTGTACTCTTCATCAGGCCCAACGGGGACACTATCATGGACAATGTTGGGTATCCATAACATATTTTCGCCCAAGCGTGCTTCAACTTCGCGCAGTTCCTCATCTAACACGGCAATGCGATCCCCAATTTCGCGGGTGGTGTCTTTGGCTTCGTCAACATTGAACTGCATCGCATTTAGCTGCGTGCGTAATGCGCCCACATCTTGACCAATGTCTTGCCCTGCTTCGGCACGCTGCACATCTTTTTCGAGCTTTTTCAAGCTGCCCATCCAACGGCCGATTTGCTTTGAGCTTTCATTCCGTTGGCGACGCAGTTCTTCAACTTCACCTAAAATTTCTTTGCGTCGTTGATCATCTACTAAAATTTCATCAATGGGTGCAATTAAAGCACGTTTAGCGACTTGCTCTTTGACCCATTCCGGCTTTTCCCGAATAACGTTTATATCTAACATGATTTACTCCTAAGTTTAACCGCGAAGAGCGCGGAGGACGCAGAGAATAAATACAAGATCTGCGCAATCCGCGTAATCTACGGATATTGTCTTATTTAATACTGTTTTTGAAGTACGATAGTTGAGAGATGGACATAGACGTGGCCGTACGACAGAAACGGCCGTTTCTCAACAAAATCATTCTCCGATCATCTACTCTAAAAAACATATCAGCCTCCAAAAACAAAAAAATCCCCATCGCCAGACTAGGACGAGGGGACCCGTGGTGCCACCTAGATTTGTTCGCAGTTTTAACTGCAAACCTCAAGAACGCTGTAACGGGCGTACCCGGAAGACCTCATCGGCCTCAACTCGGAAGTGGATTTCTGACAATTGATTCATTTGCTCTCACCATCCGCAAACTCTCTAGGCAATCAAATTATCATACTTGTCTTCGTCATCGTTGATAACTGTTCAACTGTGGGCATTATACCATGCAAGAAACGGCCGTCAATCCAAAAAAGTATATTCCGTAAATTCAGCAACTTTGTTATACCCTATTTCCTGATAAATATGGTTCGAGGTCGGATTGGCTAAATCAGTGAATAGGGTTGTAAACTTGCACCCTTCATTGAGCAAATGCTGGCTCAAAGCGGCGACCAAGGCCGTGGCATACCCTTTACATCGTTTTTCAGGCGGTGTGTACACCAAATTGATGGACATGCCATTGGGTGTTGGGCGTACACTTGCGGCCATCGAGACCACTCCATCGTCTTCCCACACATATAACATGCCGTGCTTGATGAGCTGCTGGGCATGGCTGAGGGCGGCGGAAGTCTCCACTGTTTCGCTGTGCAAATCTTTGCTGAACCCTTGCACAAAGTTGGTAATTACACCGACATCTTCTGCTTTTGCCACGCGGAATTGTCCGGAAACGGCCGTAACCTCATTCACCGCGCGCAGCTCATACACACCTTGGCGGATACCGGACTGAAATAGTTTTTCTGTTAGCGCATGGTACGTACTGGCAAACATATTCGACACCCGCTCTGGCCCCAACACACCAGGAACAGGAATCTCATGTTTTTGTAGATAAGAAGACAATGCAGTTGTAAATTCATGAGCAGGGTCTAAATGGCTGTAAACAATCAATTTATGGGGTGGCGTCATAACGGCCGTTCCCATCAATTCACCATCTTGTACGGCCACCAACAAAAATGGAGTTTCCTGCTCCAAATCCCCATCAAACTCCATCTCCAGACGAATGGCAATCCCCAGCATCAACCCATTAACCGATTCTTCTTGTGCTAAATATTTTTGAGCACGATCCAAAAAATCTCGTGCGGAAGTAAAAGATATAATTTGCATAATCCTCTTCTCCAATTTTTACTGATGCCCTTTCCACAATC
>JBNKHS010000020.1:0-20412 GCA_050290485.1 Promineifilaceae bacterium (SeqCode)
AATGCTGGGGCGCAGTGGGATGTGCAGCGTTGGTTACGTCGTCAAATTCGGCAAGATTTTGAACGAGATGGCATTGACCTTGCCTTCCCGCGCCAAGATGTGGTGATTGTAAATTCTGCTGAAAAACAAAATGATTGATGATAAATGCAGTTATCGTAAGCTAAAACGGCACAGAATTTCTTCTTTATAAACAGCCAAGATTCATCTTATAGATAGGAAATTTCATGATTTCTTTATGGACTTTTATTGCAGATAAATCCACGTTATTTATTGTCATAGTGATCTTAGTTACAATTGCAGGCAGTGCTTTATCATTTTTAGACGGTTGGAACATTAAAACGTTCTTTCAGTTTACTTTTGGGTCAGCAGTTTTGGCGACAGTTATTACTTCCATAGGATTCGTAATAGGTTGGTTATTTGGCATTGGATTTGTCTGGCTTTTTGGAATTGATTTAATCGGATCTGGATATGAAGGGAATAAACCCCATCCTACACCTGTTTTTCAAGGAGAACCAATCTTGGATATACTAGAAAGTGGAACTAGTGTGGATATAGTTGATACAGAAGTTGTTCCTTTATACAACTGCAATAACTCGACAGAATATGGGGTTGATATTGAAAGAACTCGCTCAATAGAGTATGTAGTTAACGTGGGCGGTGAGATAACAAGTGAAATACAGCATGTTGTCTCTTTAGGTATTCAAGGACACTATGGTGTTGAGAATGGTCAAACTGAGGATCGTTCATATACGATACACTTGACAGCAGCTAAAGATAGTTGGGTAGAATATACGATAAATTGGCGATATGTTTGGCGTGAAGGTCAAGCATTTTTAACATTACAAGATGGAACAGAAGAAGCATATCCCTATCAAGTCCGTTCAGCTATTGAGTTTGAAATTGCTCAGATTGAACAAAAAGAATGTGAACCATAACACTAACAAGGTTTATCTTCGGCTCGTCATCATAAAGTAAATAAAAAGGGCTCATCTTTATAAATGAGCCCTTTTTGTTTTGTTGTACGATAGTGTAAAAAAGTGGTCTTCTTGATTAGTTTAGGTGTGATTTTGGGCTTTGATTCGGTACTAGTACCTATAGGGCACGACGTTGAGAGGGCTGTGTCCTAGGCCACTAGACGAACGGGGCATCTTTTGTGAGGCACGACTGCGCGAATTCTAACTTACGCATGGGGCAAAGTCAAACATGGAAACGGTCACTAAATTTTTTTATAATTGCAGTTATGATAAGCTAAAGTGGTAACGTTTAAAAAGGATAATAAACTCCGAAAACGTATTAGGTAAAAAATAAATTATGAAATTGAATATACAACCACAATCACTTGGGGAAAGATGGTATCAGTATATAGTGAACAAGTCACAAACTAAATTTGGTATTTATATGCCATTACTTTTAGGCATCATCTTTATACTTTTCTCTTTCAAAATAGACTCTCAAGACTTTCGGTTTTTGGGTGTTAGTTTGATACTTATAAGCTTGGTTTGGCTTGAAAGAAATATTGCGTATAAAGTGTTGAAACGTCAGCAAGATGAAATTAAAAAATTAAAAAAAATAAAGTCTCAAGAGATAGACTAGATTTGAAAAATACGGAAACCCAACATAAATATTCACCATAGCCAACGCAATCGTATTGGCTCCGGTAATGACAGCGGTTAGTCCTTATATTTTTCTCTGGTAGCCCACGTTTTAACGTTGAGAGGGCTGCGTCCTAGCTGATGAAGATTTGTTATGTGCCAAACGGCCGTATTCCACACAGATACGGCCGTTTGTAACAACCACTGACTTACTCCGTTCCCCCCGCGTCGATAATCATTTGCGCAATTTCATCCTCACCTTGGTATTTAGCCCAATAAAGTACAGTTTCCCCAACATTATCGCGCAAGGTGAGATCCGCTCCGGCACTCAGCAGATGTTCAACCACGGCTTCATGTCCTTGGTAAGCCGCCCAGAAGATAGCGGATGATTTTGTCCCTTCTACAGAATCAATATCGACCCCCGCATCGAGAAGTAATTTGAGGCTGTCGAGATACCCTTTGCGTGCGGCCCAATGGATGGGGCGTAGTTGATATTGGCTGTCATCTTGATGGTTGACGTCGGCCCCAGCGGCAATGAGATATTCAACAACGGCCGTATTGTTGTTTTGCACAGCAAGAATTAAAGCCGTTGCCCCACCACTTGTTGTTGCATCGACAGCTGCCCCTTTTTCTAAAAAGTAGCTGACAAGCGCAACCTTATCATTTTTGTCAGCGGCTGCGCGAATGAGCGGTGTCGTTCCCAGACGATCAGTCACTTCAATATCGGCACCGGCCTCAACCAAAAGGTCAATGATCGGCATGGGATCATCCTGGTTTTGCGCCAGGATTAAAGCGGGTTGGCTGGCATTATTTTTTAAGTTGGGGTCAATTCCCTCGGTGATTAACTCTGAAACTGCTGCCAGGTCATTTTCAGTAATCGCTGTAAAGAATTGGGCACTCAATTCCTCGGGTGATACGGTTGGTTCGGGAATAGGTGTTGCTGTAGGTGTCTCGGTGGGGATGACGGTTGGTTCGGGAACGGCCGTATCTGTTGGTAACGGTGTTGCTGAAGGACTGGGCTGGGTTGGCTCTTGGGCAACTTCTGCTGGTTCGCTTGTCGGATTACACGCAGTTAAGCAGACCAAAAACAGTAGATTTACGATTAGAAACAACTTTCTCATTTCAAACTCCTTTATTTAACTATTTAATATTCAATAATGTAATATAAGCCAAGAAAAAAGCCATCTACTGTGTGGCTTTTTTTGCTCAACTTATTTTACGCAGAGCCATCGAAATTTTATGATTTTTGCCAATATGTTATTGTTACCATCTCTCGGTTATGTTATCCTAACTGCATTGAGGGAACTCGTGTAATGGCATATAAAATTCTGGCGAATTACGAAAAAGAACAAGCCCTCTTTACGGAATTTGTCGCGAGCAATTCTGAACCCAATATTTTGTTGTTTCGGGGGGAAAGTGGGTGCGGTAAATCCCATTTAGTTGAACATTGCCTTGGCACGGTACCAGATATGCCATCCCATTTTATGAAAATTCAAAGTGGACGAGATTCCATCGCTTCCCTTTTTACAAATATGGGTCGCCGTCGGGGTTGGGAGAATTTACCTCACTTTACACAAACAGTTGCCAATTTAGTTGAAAGACCAGCAGAAGTAGATGATGCAGTTTGGAGTGCAGGAATGCATCGTCATTTGCGTGAGGTTGGAAAAATTGGAGATTTGGAGAGTCGTTTGTCTCGCTTCCAACTCCTGTCTGATGCGTGGTTTGCCGATGCGCTGCAATTTGACACACCGTTTCTTTTGGCAATTGATGTTTACGAAAATGTAACCACGCTTTTTGATTTATGGTTTAGTCAAGATTTTTTAATTGGTGTGGCCAATTCTGGCCAGATGCGCGTCATGGTTTCGGGGCAAAAATTACCTGAAATGCAGGATGAATGGAGCTTTTGTGCCAGTGTACGAGAGTTAACCGGTGTCCATGAAGCAGATACGTGGATGGTGTGGGCTGAGGAAATGGGGTACCAGATCCCATCTTTAGAGGTGATCGCGGGGATTGTCATGGCTTTACATGGGAATCCCAGCCAAATTATTGAGGTGATCCAAGCGAATTTTCCACAAAAGAAGGGGCTCGTTGCCACGAAGGATTCGATTCGTACGCAGCGAAAACAGTTGCGTGAAAATATGATTGCGTTTTTTAGCTTATCGGAATTGAAAGATATTTGTTTTGATATGGAGATTGATTATGAAATTCTGCCAGATCATGACAATAAGCGAGGATTTGTACGGGAGTTACTGGGATTTACGGGGCGAATTGGTCGGTTAAATGAGTTGGTTCAGGTGTGTCAGGCGGAACGGCCGTCTATCGAGTGGTAGGCAATGGATAGCGATCTTTTACAACAGCTAAGTTCGGCTACAGCCGTGGAACGAGATGCACTTGTCTTGGAGATGAGCTTGTCGTTGTTGGCCGATGATGTCAAAACGGCCGTAATGACAGCCGCCATTCCCCATTGGTTTGATGCCCTCTACTTAGAAGCATTGCTAGAGACAGATGGTAATGATTTTTATGATGAGTTGCTGCTCTTAAATATTGTCGACCAATTACCAGGAAAGGGATATGCCATTCATGAACGGACAAGACGCCAGCTGTTACACAATCTATGGCAAGCTGATTCCGAGCATTTTCGTGCCTTGAGTGCACGTGCCGCTAACTATTGCCATGCCCAAACATTGTTAAAGGATGACCCAGAATGGGAAGCGGAAACGATCTATCATCTTTTAGTGAGTGATCCCGATGCGGGCATAAGCAGGTTACGAGGTTTGGCCACAAAGTGGGCCAATTATGAATACCACACCTATGATGAAATTGAACGTGCCTTGCGCTGGGCGAATGAACAAATTGAAGCAGGACGACTTATTGGTGATGGCGCCAATTGGACGCGACTTTGGCAAGCAAAATTAGCCTTGATTTATAACCGTCCCGACTTAGCGGCAACACCACTGAACCAAATTACGACAGATGCAACCGGTGACCTTTATTTAAGTGCTGAAATTGCCCAAACGCAGGGCGACCTTTTTGCGCAATTAGAAAATGAAGCAGAGATGTCGGCTGCCTGGCAAACTGCTTATGAGCTATACAAGGAATTGCCCAATAAACAAGGCCAGCTTGATGCCTACCTGGTTTTAGAAAAGATGCGCCAGCATGGTCTGAAAAAGCCAAAAGAGGCAACAAAAGCAACCTATCAGCCCCCAATTCCACCCTCTCATTATTTTTTATATCTCATTGATACGATCCATACAGTTTGGATCAAAGGTGTTTTAGAGCAAACATTAGCTGAAACGATCGATCTCCGTTTGGATCGTGCCGCCAGCCAATCTTACAATCTTGTCTATGATCGTGGGCAAAAAGAGACCCAAGCTGTCGTCGCCAATCAACGTTTAAGCCAGTTATTTAATGCTGCTGAGCAATCGCTGCTCATTTTAGGTGCTCCGGGGAGTGGCAAAACCATAACGCTGCTGCAGTTGCTGGATGAATTGCTAAAGCAAGCTCGAAACGATTCATCTTCTCCACTTCCTTTATTATTTAATTTGTCTTCTTTTGGTTCGTATGCTCAAGAAGAGGATGCTAATTTACTTGATTGGCTAATAGAGCAAGCCCATGAACAATATCGGTTAAACCCAGAAACAGCACAAGAACAATTGCTAGAAAAAGGCAACTTTGTCCTCTTGTTAGATGGATTGGATGAGGTTAGCGTGATCGATAATCAACGGGAACAGTGTGTCTTAGCCATTAATGAGTTTGTACACACATATTCATGTGGCCTTGTTGTTTGCAGCCGAATTAGTGATTATGAAGAACTGCAAAACAGGTTAAGGGTAAATCATGCGTTGGTCTTGCAGCCACTGACTAACCAGCAAATAAAATCATTTATTGAGCAGGTAGGTAAGGGGCAAACCGAAGCCATGCTGACGAAAGTACAAAATGATTGGCAGTTACAAGAAGCGTTACGTTCCCCATTGTTGTTGAATTTGTATCCAAGAGTATTTGAGACATTACAAGCCACTTCCATAGAAAAGGAATTTTTGGCTAATGCCACAGTGCAAATGCGACGCACAGCATTGTTTGCGTCTTTTGTAGATACAGTCTTTGAGAAGCATAGAGCCAATGTTGATGCTAAGGTAAAAAGTGTCAAGCGGTTATCCTTTTTGGCTAAGCATATGCAGAAAACGAATAAGTCGCTGTTTTTTATAGAAGAGTTGCAACCCAGTTGGTTACCTGATTCATTTGTTGGTTTTTATCGAGGAATGTCTGGTTTATCTATTGGGCTAATTTTGGGGATGTTACTTGGCTTGCTTTGGGGGGTAAGAGGCGGGTTAGGAAATGGTGTACTTTTCGTGTTTACAGTTGGTATAGGTGCTGCATTGACAACATGGCTAACAACTAGAATTCGTGAATCTACAGTACGTTCCCTTGTTGGCTTGCTCATATTTGGGTTACTTCTAGGATTGAGTTATGGGTTAGTTTTTGAAGTTAACTTTGATCTTTTGGGTGGTTTGGGCGTTGTGATTAGCGCTGGGGCAATTGCCAGTTGGGCTATTAGAATTCATTTGCGCACACGTATCATCTTGCCTGCTTCGATACAATATGGAATCCCTCAATATATTGTACAGATTAGTTTTTCTAAATTAATTCAAGTCATCATCTTAACACTTATTGTTGGTTTACTCTTTTTCAAACTACCACTCCTGTTTATTGCTCTGATATTTATATCGATAATTGGTTTAGCCATGATCCTTGAGGGTAGTGAAGGTAGAGAAACATTTTCCGAGTTGATTGATTTACTATATGATTTTGTTATCTCTTTTTTGGAACCCTCTTTTGGAGATAAACAGCCAGAGCCGGGCGAGGGAGTGCAGGCATCTTTGCGTAACGCTTTGCGAATAACAACAATAATGGCTTTGCTTTGTGCCCCACCTATATTATTTATTGTTTGGCTGACACATGATTATTTATTCCTATTTGCTGTCTTTATTGTTATTTTGCCTCCTATCTTTACATGGTTTGGTGGATTGGCGTGGTGTCAACATTGGGCGTTGCGGATGGTTATTGCGCTGCAAGGAGCACTGCCATTACGCTTGGTGCCTTGGCTAGATGATATGGTCAGTTTGGGGTTGCTGCGTCGTGTTGGTGGAGGGTATATCTTTGTCCATCGTTCACTGTTAGAATATTTTGCGGAATTAGAGGAGTGGCAAACGACATAGACCTGACAGGTAGGGTGTCATCGTTCTAGACTTTACATGATTTCATGTTGTTGTACACATTTTTCGTAGTGCGTAGTGCGTAAAGTGTTCTTGACTTACGATTTACGCACTACGCACTATTTTTGTGAATTACCCCAGCAAAGTCCAAAGAGCCTCATCCTTCATGATAGTTGGATATACACCACCTGTCAGTTTGGTCAGGTTTGGGAGGTTAATGCCACCTGATAATGTTGGCATTGGGAGGCAGCAATACACCGATTTGGTAAGTGAAATCGGGTGGAAAGGTGAGGTAGGGGACTTTGCTGTTTTCGATAAAAATTTCGTGATATAGCCCTTGTCCGTTGGGGCTCCATAATGGGTTGATGGCATCGAGGATTAATTTCTCGTCGCCACTGGTTGTATTAATGACCCAGATGCCACGCCTTGTTGCATCAATGTCTTCAGCTGTAAAGGCAATCCATTCACCAGTGGAGTTCCATTGAGCGGGTGAAAACCAACCATCGCGCCCCACGTTTTGGTAGGGGTGGTGAGCGGTAAAGGTTTTGTTGGTCAAGTCGAAGATACCGAGAATGATTTGGCGTGGGGCGTCAGTGGGCTGTATGGCCATGATGATCGCAAGTTGCTGTTCGTTCGGTGACCATGAAGGAGAACCGAGCCGTTCGATGATTGTATCTTGAGGGAAGTTGTAGTCGGCGGGGTTAAGAAATACGGCCGTATCTTCTTCATCATCATACAGCCAGAGTTCTGTGCCATTGAGATCATAGGCCAGATAACGGCCGTTTGGTGAGCCAGCTACATCAGCCATAATGGTCTTATCGCTGTCAGTTAAGGGAATCGTTTCTTCCGTTTCCGTGTTGTGTAAAAAGGCGTCTCCGCTGCAAAAACCACTGGGATCACCATCTACAAATAAACGTTGTTGGTAGAAGATCTTGTGCGGATGTCCATCCCAAAAGGAGGCTGTACACTCACTTTCATTGGGGGTGTTGGAGATGTTGGTCTGCACATCGGCGGCCATATCCCATAACCAAATGTCGTCGTTTTGGATGAACAAGAGGAAACGGCCGTCTGTATCCAAAATATCGGTCATCTCTGTTAATAAGTCAGGCTGCCACTGTCCGTCGATTGTCCATAAGCCATCCTCTGTTGTGTAAGTTGTGCCAGGGAATGGGGGCACAGGTGTTGGTGTGGGGATGGGATCTGGTGGCCACGGCGTAAGCGTTAAAGTAGTTGGTATGGGGATGGGTGTTGCCGATGATTCGGGGGTTGGTGGGGGCAAAGTTCGTGTCGGTGCAATTACCTTTGGTGTTTGGGTAGGTCGCGGTGGAACTGTAACAACATCGGCGGCAACCTCGCTGGGAAAGTTGTCGGATGATGACGGTTCTAGAGTGGTTGTGGTGCAGGCTGCTGTAAGCAAAACAAATATAAGTAGTAAAAAAACAACTCGCATAGGTCCCTCTTTTTTATCGAATTGATAGTGAATAACGGATAATGAATAATTGGTAATTATCCGTTACCCATTATCAATTATTCGTTACTTTGGGTTCTGTACGGGAAGGAGTTGTTTTCCCTATGGCTGGGATGTCGGTGTGCTGGTAAAGAGGGCTGTTGCCGTTGGACGTGGGGTACGGGTGGCACGAACGGCCGTACTGGTAAGGGTCGCTATTTGTTCTGTATCACTGGGGGCGGTGGCGGAAACGGCCGTGTTTGTTGGTCTTGTTGTCGGTGTCGATGTCGGTAAAGAAGGTTCTAATTCATCGACAACATCTCGCAGGCCAAGAAGGAAGATGTTGAAGTTTTCGGCAGCACCAGAAATTTCATCGATGCGCTTTTCTGCGGCAACCACGGTTGCTTCTGTATTGGCCATACTTTCTTCCATTCTGGTCAGCGAAGCGGAACTTGTTGCCAATGCATCTTGCAATTCAGCTTCCTGGGTTGCGGCATTATGCAATTGTTCGCTCATCGTTTCGAGTTGTTCCGTGCGTGCTTGAATTTCATCATTCAAACGCCCTTGTAAACGACTGTTTTGGGCATTGTATTCGAGTGTTCCTTGATTGAGATTAAACAAGATTACCAGTGTCAGCACTGTCCCCAAAATTGCGCCGAAGATAGCTCCCGCAATGATGGAAAAGCAGCCACGGCGTTGCGCACGCGATTCCAAATCTGCATTTGTGGACTGGTTACTTGGTGGGATGTTTTCGATGGGGGAGGCGGGCATGATACTCTCTTCAGGCTCTGGCGTGCTTGCTGAGATTTGAATTGTTTCTTCGATATTTTCTGGTGAGGGTTTACTGATGGGCGTTGTTGTTTCGGTATCTTCGACTGACTCAGAAACGGCCGTAGCCTCTTCATCTTCAACACTGATGGCTAAATCTTCGCTATCTTCTTCAAGAATTTCTTCCTCAAGCGCATCAGCTGATTCTTGGGGATCTTGCTCACTTAACATAACTTCATCCTCAAAAGCGCGGACCATCCGCGCCGAAATGCCAGGAACAGCAACAAGTTCAAAGAGATCGTCAAAGGCTCCCTCTAACTCTCGATATTCCACAATCCGTTGTGCTAATTCTGGGCCAATCCCAGTTAAGGTTGCTAACTCTGCTGCTGTGGCACTGTTGATATTGATTTTTTCGCTCATTGGTTTCATTCCTATATGAATGACATCTGTAGAATACAATCACATCAAGTATAAGTGGATCGGAGCAATAATAAAAGAATATGTGTGGATTTCTTGACGTATCCTTTGCAAACTGCTAACATGCGCAACAATGAAGAAATTTAACCGATTTTTTAGCTTTTTCTACTTTATTTACCCACTTTCGCCGCACTTGGCTGAAGAGGTTACTTTGCTTTGAGGTAGAAGAAGCAGGAACTCGAGAACAGAAGGCGCGGCGCAAGTCGCGCCTTTTTTATTGCCTATTTATGTAAAAACGCAAAAGTTCTTTGAATTCACAAAAGGTGATTTCCACGTTTTCACTCAGTAATTCACAATTTTTGCTTGTTTTATTTCAAAATAGTTATTGTGAATCACAAAGATAAGGATTATAAATTTTTTAATTGCTTAAAGGAGTTAAGCATGAAGTTGCTTCACATTGTATCTACACCCCGTCACCAATCAAATACATTACAAATTTCCAATGCGTTTTTAGAGGAACTAAAAACAAAGCATGGTGACTTGGTTGTAGAAGAGATTAATTTATTCAATTACGACATTCCTGCCATTATCAGTGGCAACGTGGAAACAAAATATACATTGCTGGCAGGGAAGCCTGTTGAAAGCAACCATGTATTGGCATGGCAAAAAATTGAAGCGTTGATTGCAACATTTAAAAGCGCCGATCTTTATTTAATTTCCACACCAATGTGGAACTTTACCATTCCTTATATCCTTAAATATTACATCGATGCCCTTATGCAACCTGGATACACATTTGGCTACAATGAGCAGGGACAACCCTATGGTATGTTAAAAAACAAGAAAATGGTTTGCGTGACGACTCGTGGTGGCGATTATTCTGAAAACAGCCCTTATCATGCAAATGATTTCCAAGAACCTTACTTACGTGCTGTTTTCGGGTTTGCGGGCATAACTGACATGCATTTCATCAATGGGCAACCCATGGATATTACACCTGAGCTGCGTACGGCTGCACTTGCCAAAGCGATCGAAGAAGCAAAGGTGTTGGCAAACAGTTTGGACATTGCGCCAACTTACGAAGCAGATGATCAGGATCAACACTCATCTATCTCTGCTTAAAATTTTAGTCATAGCAACTCATCTGCACCTGTAGCTCATGGCCGTTTCCTGGTTATGCTACACTATACTTAACTTAATTTAGAGGAAACGGCCGTATCTGGAATACGGCCGTTTTGTATCGTTATGAAAAATCCAATTGATCCTCAAATCACATTAGGCGTCGTCGCGTTAACCATCTCCGACTTCGCCCAATCCCTTCCTTTTTATCAAGAACGCATTGGGCTCACCCTGCGTCGCCAAGAAGGGAACAAAGCTTATTTAGGCACAACAACCGAAGATTTACTGCTGTTACACGAAGATCAAAATGCAACACCAATTCAAGCACGATCAGGGTTGTACCATTTTGCCTTGCTTGTCTCCTCGCGCTTAGAACTTGCCAAAATTTTCAAGCACCTCATCGACACAGAAACACCACTGCAAGGGGTTTCCGACCATTATGTGAGTGAAGCGATTTACCTCGCCGATCCTGATGGCAATGGCATTGAAATTTATCGTGACCGCCCGCGCAATGAATGGCCTTACCGCAGCGGGCAGTTGCAAATTGGCACAGTTGCCCTGGACATTGAAGGTGTTTTAGGTGAATTAGCCAAAGCAACAAGCGCGTGGCAAGGGTTGGATGGCAAAACAAAAATGGGACACGTCCACCTGCATGTGGTCAACTTAGAACGGGAAGAAACATTTTACAAAGACACACTTGGCTTTGATTTGATCATGCGCTACGGAACGGCCGCTTCCTTTTTGTCTGCAGGCGGATATCATCATCATTTGGGGATGAACACGTGGTCTTGTGTGGGGCCAACTTTTCCGCCAGCAAATGCAACAGGTCTGCAGTGGTATACAATTCAATTCCCAAACAAAAACGCGCTGTCTTCAACTTTGGACAATTTAAAAGCGGCAAATGTGGCCTTCCAAGAAAAAGAAGATGGCATTTATTTACAAGACCACTCGCAAAATGGTATCCGGCTTACAGTTAATAACGAGGAAACAGTATGAGTTTCAATATTTATGACAGCGTGATTACCAATTTAGATATCAATCGGGATTTGCAATTTTATAAGGCAGACACGTTTCCTGTCATCCATCCCATACATTGGCTTACTTCTCATTTTGCAGTCGGTGGTTACAGTCCACTACAGCGCTTAAGCGGCATGCTGACTGCACATATGACCCAAATTGCGCCCAGAAACGGATTCATGTGGCATCCACATCGTGGTTTGGAAATATACACTTACGTCATTGATGGCGAGTTGTATCATGAAGATACCACCGGGGGCAAAGGGACGATAACGGCTGGTGAAGTGCAGCGCATGTTTTCGGGGCATTTCATTCAACATCAAGAGCTCAACCGTACGGATGAGTATGCGCGTGTTATCCAAATTTGGTTTGCGGCTGATCCCAAATATATCGGCTTGCAACCTCATTATGAGCAAATCAGTCTGGCGGATATGTCGCCGCGCCAGCATGGTGATGGCCTTGTGCGTGAGATTATTGGTCCTAATGGAGCAACGGATTCCCATGTTGATGCCCGTTTAACGAGCACGGTTATTCCTGCTGGGGGCTCGGCAACGATTGAGTTACCAACAAAGGATGAAGATTTGTTTCTCTATTTTGTCAAGGGCAACGGCCGTTTTCAATCAAGCACACAAACAGCAGAAATCGATCTTTACGATGTGGTTTTAGCCACACCACAAGCAGAAACGGCCGTTATCGAAGCAGGCGATGAACCACTCAATTACCTCTCCTTCTACCTCAATCCCTTTATCAACCGCTAAACGGTGTAATTTTAATCGTCATATTTCAAAGTTTGCCTATAATCAGGAATAAAGTTCACGATTATAGGCAAACTAAATGGAAAAATCCCCACCACTGGCCGAGGTCATCGAACAACCAGATGATGATATTTCGGTAAAAAAATTGATCGGTATCGGTTTGATCACACGTTTGTTGATTGATACGGCCGTACAAATGTTTTTTCCCTTTCTGCCTATCATTGCCAATGGGATGGGCACAACCACAGTTACCTTAGGCCGACTGGTCAGTTTGCGCAGTTCAATGGGGTTACTGGCTCCGCTTTTTGGGGTCATGGCCGATCGCCGTGGCTATCGATCAACGATGCGCCTTGGTTTACTATTGGGTGCCATTGGCTACACCATTGTGGCCAGCAGCAACGCCATTTGGATGACCGCCATTGGTATGATTTTTGGTGGATTGGGGACTTTTTCCTTTGTGCCTACTTTGCAAGCTTATATTAGCACACGCCTTCCCTATCAACAGCGCGCTAAGGGATTGGGTATTTTAGAGTACTCTTGGGCCTTGTCAGGAATTATTGGGCTCTTTTTGGTAGGGCGACTCATCGCGGCAACCAACTGGCGTATTCCTCTCTATTTAATTGCTGGAGGGATGTTTATATCTGCGATTTTATACGGCCGTTTACCATCGGTAGAAGCAGCAAGAGAAAGTAAACTAAAAAGTTTGCATCTCACGCCCTGGCAGCAATTAAAATCCTTTTTCATTTTCCATGAAAATCAACGCTCAACATGGAGTGTTTTCTTTGTCGCCTTTCTCATTATGATGGGGGCAATGACCATTTTTATCAATTATGGTACATGGCTGGCACAAAGTTATGACGTCGATGCCGCCAGTTTGGGTACAGTCGCATTGATTATTGGCTTAGCCGATTTAAGTGGCAGTGTCCTAGCCAGCGTGACAGGCGATCGGGTGGGCAAACGGCGTAGTTTGTTTATCGGGTTGGTTGGTTCAGCCATTGCCTACTTTTGTTTGCCATTTTTCGATATTAGTTTATTTACGGCCGTATTTGGCTTGGTGCTAACACGGATTGCTTTTGAATATGGCGTAGTCAACATTCTCGCACTAGCCAGCGAACAAGTACCGTCTCAAAGAGGGAAAGTGATGTCCATGGCCGCAGCCTCAGCATTATTAGGCTCAACAATTGCGGGTTTTTTCTCGCCAACACTCTATGAAACGTATGGGTTACGCTTGATCACCTTTATTCCTGTCGTCGCTATGCTCATTGGCTTGTTGACAGTTATCTTCTTAGTAGAAGGTCAAGCAGAAAATAATGGAATAGAATAGTTACGCTATGCGCAAAATTAGAATCCTTCAAGAAACCGATTATGATGCTTACGTCGATCTTTCGCTCAATGCCTATCCCGGCATCAGAATTCGTTCCACGGCTGAAAAAGAACAATTTCGGCGTCGTGCCCTCAATATGCAAGCCGATCCAACAATCAATTTATATGGCTTATTTGAAGATGGTGAATTGTGGGGAGCGATGCGCCTTTATGACTTTCAAATGAAGCTGCACAACACAATGGCTTTTGTCGGTGGTTTAGGCGGCGTTGCTGTTCACTTACTACATAAAAAGAAACGAGTTGCTTTTGACATGATTCAATTCTTTTTGTCACATTATAAAGAGAGAGGGGCCGCATTAACCGCACTTTACCCTTTCCGCCCTGATTTTTATAAACAGATGGGATTTGGATACGGCCGTAAATTAGACCAATATCGCATCAAGCCAGCAGATTTACCCAATAGCGGTAATCGAGCCAATGTAACTTTCCTCACGGCTAAAGATCGCACCGCCCTTATTCAATGCTACAATCGCTACCTCACCCAAACCAACGGCTTGATGACACTGTCTAACTTTACCCTTGACACCGTATTTTCAGCTTCAACCCTAAAAATCGCAGGCTATTGGGAAGACAGGTTATTGCGCGGCTATCTCATCTTCCAATTTGAGCCGATTGAGCCAAATAACTTTTTACGCAATCGCATTATGGTGCGGCACATTGTGTTTGAAAACAGTCGCGCTTTGCACGGGTTATTTTCATTCTTGCATGCGCAACAAGATCAAATCGAAGAGATCGTTATTCATACCCAAGAGCCTGATTTTCATTATTTATTCCACGACCCACGTAATGGTCTGCACCCAATGATGCCCCCCGTTTTTCAGCAAAGTAATGTGCAAGGGTTAGGCATTATGTATCGCATCATCGATCTCCCTAACCTCTTGGCTCAATTGCAAAAACATAATTTTGGCAACCAGACATGCAATGTGCGTTTTACTGTCGAGGATAGTTTTTTTGCAGAGCATGCTGGTAGTTATGATTTTTCTTTTGTAAACGGCCGTTTACAACCATCACCCGCAACGCCAGAAGTTGAAATTTCGCTTGCTGTTGCTGAGTTATCCTCCTTGGTGATGGGTGTAACCACGTTCAAACAGTTGTATCGACTGGGTTGTGTGCAAATTTCAGATGTAGACTATGTAGAAACTTTGCACCAAATGTTTTACACTGACCAAAAACCAATCTGTTTATCTTCATTTTAATGATCTCATGACACCCAATTCTTCTAACTCCACACCAAATGAACGCAAACCCATAAACGGCCGTCGTCGCTCGGTGGCCGTTTTTTTGCAAAAACTCATCTACTACCTTAGCAGAACATGGTATGGATTCGCCATGCTCGTCCCCTTTACCTTTTTATTGCTTGGTTTATTAGCCCCTGCTTTGATGGCTGAAAACAACACAGAAGACGCCCAATCAATTTACCGCTTTTTAGCCATTAATAATCACCAACTACCAGAAAGATCCTACTTCCTATTTGGTGAAGAGGGATTGATTACCACATACACAATTGATACTTTAGCTGCACAAGGCATGAACCTGCAAGACAAAAACACCTTTATCGGAAATGAAGCCATCGGCTATAAAACTGGGTTAAACCATCGTATGATGGCCATTTTCATTGGCATGTTGATTGGGGGTTTAGCATGGGGATTAGCAAGAGGCAAATTGCGAATTGGACTGTTTGTTTTCTTATTACTACTACTTCCTATTTTACTCGATGGGTTCTCTCATATGATTAGTGACACAAACACTGGGTTTAGAGAAATCAACAATTGGGCTAAACTCATCACAGGGAATGCATTCTCTAGTTCATTTTATGAAGGTTCTCAGGCAGGCTCATTAAATTGGTGGTTGCGTGTTCTGACTGGCGCCTTATTTGGATTAGGCATTACATGGTATCTATTTACGCGATTCGACAATTATTTCCGTAAAGTGCGCCAACAATTAGAACCTCGTTTACGACAAATAAGTGCCATCAAATAGGTCATTTGATAACGGCAACCAATTTACGCAAGCCTTGCTCCTTGACCCATAATCCCGTCTCATTACTCTTCTCATTTTTAGGCAAATGAGCCACAGGCACACGCGCCAACTCTATATCTTGGTTCCCCAAATCATAAATATCGTTAATCACTGGCATGATTTTTCTTTGCTCTAAACTCAATATGGTTGATGCATTGATAAAATCATTGACCAATCTATTACTGATGGGATCGCCAGAGGTAATTGAAAAGATAATATCTGAATATTGCAGGGCGATTCTGCTGAGATGAGATAAGTTCGACCCTAAATCCAGGATGACTTTATTCCCTGCTTCAATGAGTAAATCTAATAACGGCCGTAAATTACTGGCCAAAGATTTCGAGTCAGGCATGATCATTTTCACGGGTGCTGGAATCACATACATATAATTGCGATGAATATGAACATGGTCACCGATAAACTCTAGATTCAAATTCCTTTGCGGAGTCACCAATAAATCCAAGACATTGGGCTTGGGTTGCAAGTTCAAATAAAGGCCAATCGTCCCAAAAGGAAGCGCCAAATCCATAAGTACAACGGGTGATTGATCATGCAGTGCAATGGATTCTGCTAATTGAATAGCCACTGAGGTTGTTCCCACCCCACCTTTGGGGCTAAACATGGAAATAATATGTCCTTGAGGCTGCTCAACAACGGGTATCTCTTCCTCACTATCGTGCCGCAGGATGGCGGAAATACGTCCAACCAAATCATCAGCTGTAAAAGGCTTGGTCATAAAATCATCAGCCCCAACCTGAAAGGCGCGATTGCGGTACTCTTCGGATTGATTGGCCGTTAGAAAAATGACAGGGATGTCTGCTGTATCGGGATCGCCTTTAATTTGCAAACAAACCTCAAATCCATCCATGCCCGGCATCATCGCATCAAGCACAATCAAATCAGGATGTGATTTCAATGCTTCATTTAGCCCTTCTGGTCCATCTTTAGCCAGCAAGATGGCGTAACCATACCCTTTAAGTTGATGCTCGATTAAATAACGGATAGGGAATTCATCTTCGATAATTAAGATGCGCTTGTCATTCATTTAGAAACTCCATCATTATCATCTATTTACGCTATCCTCATTCACTTATTCGCTCGTAAATCCAGCGTAAACCGTATTGATGTTCTGGGTTTGGGGGGAAATACATCTCAACTACAGCGGATAATACGGCCGTTTCCCATTATGACATTATTAAAAAAAAATTACAAAACTTCTTACATCAGGACCTTTGTACTATACGACAAAATTGTAAGGAACCTCGTAATAACAACTTGCTATATTCGGCGAACGTATAGAAGTGTGCATTATATGTAAGATGTTTCAGATAAAGATGATTCGATAAATCTGAGCATCACAACCTTTAAGTAAATTGCTGGCCTGTCTAAGACAAACCGTAATTTACTGAGAGGAGAACAAATTATTGATTCAGTTCCTCTCTAATTTGTCCTCCAATGAGGAGCTTTATTTTGAATAAAACAATACTCATTGTCGACGATGAAATGCCTACGCGAACGTTGTTCCGCATTATGCTGCAAGGCGCAGGATACGATACCATTGAAGCCGAAGATGGTGCAGAAGCACTCACCATTATTGCCCAAGAAAAACCAGATGTTGTCTTATTGGATGTTATGATGCCCAATATGGACGGTTTTGCCGTGTGTAAAGCGTTGCGCGCAGACAAAAACACAGCAAACTTGCCCATCCTCATGTTCTCTGCTGATACAAGCAGCACAACCTCTGTTAAAGGCATGGAAGCGGGAGCTAGCATGTTTTTAACCAAGCCAGTTCCGCGCCCAAAACTCTTGCAAATTCTAGAAAATGTTTTTGCAACATCTCCCACCGCATCATAAAAACATTCCTTCCCACTATTTTTCACTTGAGTTTGACCACATGAAGAACATTTTAAAGCTGTTTTTAATCGTTCTGCTTTTTGGTGCTTATTTAACGGCCGTTTATTGGCTGATACGGCCGTATCCAACAAACACCCAAGCCACCTTATTCACAGGCATTACCTACACACGTCGCGCCATGCAAAAGCCACGCCCTATCATGCTCCACATTGTCGAAATCGATTTAACCCAAGAAGGAATTCAATTTGTGGGCACGACAGGGGATCTGAGTTTAAATCCAGAATTTGAATTTACAGGCCAAACCACAGGCTCATTCCTACAAAGAGTCGATGCTCAATTAGCGATCAATGGGGGCTTTTTCTTTCCCTTTCACGCCAAAACAGTATGGAATTATTATCCCAAAGCTGGAGAGCCGGTTGATGTTAATGGACTGAGTATAGCCAATGGAATTGTGTATTCGCCCGAACGCAACCGATATTCTGCTTTATGCATCAACGGGACAAATGTCTCTATTATGGGAACAACGTGTCCGGCAAGTACAGAACAGGCAGTTGCCGGGAGGCCCGTGTTGATACGCAACGGCTGTATCACACCCCGTTTGCAAGATGGACTGGCCCCCAGAACGGCCATAGCTCTCAGCGCAGACAACAAAACCATGTGGATCGTCGTTGTTGATGGACGACAGCGTGGATATAGCGAAGGTGTGACCTTAGCCGAACTTGCCGAGCTATTACACGATCTCGGTGCCCATACTGCCTTAAACTTAGATGGAGGTGGCTCAAGTACATTGGTTATACAAGAAAACGGCCGTCTTAAAACCCTCAACGCTCCCTTCCACACCCGTGTTCCCATGCGCCAACGCCCCGTTGCCAACCATCTTGGTATCTACGCCTTACCAGCAGGAAATTAAAATCCGCCGTTTGACCGAATAATTTGCCCGGTGATCCATTCCGCCTCTTCTGAAGCTAAAAATCGTACCAACTTAGCCGCATCTTCTGGTAAACCCACGCGCCCCATTGGGGTTTGTGCAGCTAACAATTTTTGTAACTCATCGTCCATCCAACCCGTATCTGTTGGTCCGGGATCGACGGCATTGACAGTTATATTTTTGGGGGCCACAGATGCGGCTAGACTCACCGTAAACGCATCTACCGACCCTTTTGTCAGCACATAAGCCAACTCATTGGGCATTGGCCCGCGACCTTGTCCCGATGTCATGTTGATAATACGTCCCCAAGTTCCCTTGAATCGTTTAACAAACTCAGCACAGAGCAAAGCCATCCCACGTACATTCACGGCATAATGTTTATCCAGTAATTCGGCCGTTAATTTATCAATACCATCATTCAAAGAGAAGGTGGCATTATTCACCAAAATCGTCGGTGAACCAAGTTCAGCTTCAACATGAGCAAGCAATTGGTGAGGGGTATTCGGCTCGCTTAAATCGATCTCCATTCCGACGGCACGCACACCAGCAGCCTGCAATTCTTGCATCAATTCCAATACCTCATCTTGCTCACTACCCCAAGGCATTGTCGCGTCATATGGACGATAATAAGTCAGAAACAAATCCACGCCATCAGCTGCTAAGGCACGAGCAATTGCCGCTCCAATACCTATCTTGCGGCTTGCACCAGTTACCAAGGCAATGGGTCGTACCCGTTGTTCTTGTTTATTCATCATCTTCCTTCCTTATCAAAAATCTGGTATGGTTCATTTTGAACAAAATCATCTTTACAAACAAGACCCGTAGGGACTAGACGATGTGGGGGCACACTTTGCAATACAAATCAAGGTTGTTCCGCATTGTCCAGTCCTTACCCTGATTTGTAAAGGATAGATACCTTTCGTTGAACGATGCCGAAAATCTTTTATGATGCCGATGTTCGAAAAGTTATTCACAATTCGTCGTTTGATCATGTTACAATTTGGCAATGATACCTGAACAAGTCGGTCGCTATGAAATTAAATCACAATTAGGGCAAGGGGGGATGGCTTCCGTTTATCGTGCCTTTGATCCACGATTTAAACGAGAAGTTGCGGTTAAAATTCTGCCCAGACAACTCATGCTGGATGACCCTCAATTTCGCACCCGTTTTGAGCGCGAAGCGGAAACAATTGCCGCATTAGAACATCCTGCCATTGTGCCCGTGTATGATTTTGGCGAGGAAAATGGCCAACCCTATTTAGTCATGCGCCTGATGTCTGGTGGCTCGTTGGCCAATCGAATTGCCGAAGGGCCAATTGCCACAACAGAAGCTGCCCGCATTTTAGATCGTATTGGTTCGGCCTTAGATCGTGCGCATGAACATGGCATTATTCACCGCGACTTAAAACCGGGTAATATTTTGTTTGATCAATATGGGGATGCTTATCTAGCAGACTTTGGCATTGTCCGTTTAACGCAACAGGGAGAAACATTAACTGCGACGGGGGGCATTGTGGGCACGCCTGCTTACATGAGTCCAGAACAAATTCAAGGGAGCAAAGTAGACGGCCGTTCCGATATTTACGCGCTGGGCATTATCGTCTTTGAAATGCTCACTGGTAAAAAGCCATTTGAAGCCCCTACACCCGCCATGATGTTGGTTAAACAGATGACCGAACCAATGCCACGTGTCTTGGATGTAAAACCAGACCTCCCTGCGGCGTGTGAAGAGGTGATTACAAGAGCGACTGCCAAAGAAGCTGAGCAGCGTTTTGGTCGTGCTGGCGAAATGGCAGAAACGTTAAACATGGCCCTGCAACACGGCACAATCACTGTCAAATCGTCAACGCCAGAACCCACCGTCCCCACACCGCAAGTTACACCTGTATCTCCTGAAGAG
>JBNKHS010000021.1:0-20364 GCA_050290485.1 Promineifilaceae bacterium (SeqCode)
ATAATGCCTTCAATAAATAATGCAATCATGGCAAACCAAATGGCTTTATTCACTTGGGAACGGGTTTCCAATAAGTTACTGGCTAAAACAATCATTGCCCCCAAATAGTAAATTGCCCGTGATTCCCATAAAGCAATGTTAACATCACCCCCAACCCCAATGCCATAAACGAGCCCCAACGTAATAAAAAACATAAAAAGCAAGGCTGGCCATAACAAAGGGCTCTTATAAAAGTCTAACTTGCGCATTACCGCAAGACGGGCAAACCAAGAAACAAATGTAAAACCAATATATGATTCTAAAGGACTTATAATCACAGCATCATGTAGGTAAAGTAAGGAGCCTGAACTGGAAAAATTACTGTCAAATGGATACCAAGGCGTTAAAACTGCATCACCTAAAAGACCCCAAAAAATGAGCAAATAAATCCCATACCGTGGTTGATAAAAGATAGCAATTACGCCCGCTAAATAGATGATCCAAGCAATTGGCGAAAAAGTTGGTCCGCTGCGCCAAATCATTAAGCCAGCGAGAACAACCACCCCCATAAATGCTAAAAAGTAGAATGACCATGTAACATTGGCGCGACGCAATCGTCCACGCACACTCGTTTCATTTAAGTCATCTAAAATAAGATCAAGTACCATTATTGCCTCAAAAAATTACACTCAACAGCTAAATTTTATCGAAGAAAAAATAGACAATGGTGATGAATAAGCAAAACCCAGCTACCAGAATATTTCGCTGTCGAGATGGTTTGGTCCACAATAGTGCACCACCAACAAAACTACCTGCAAGAAAAAGGAGGAAGAGACTCATAATTGCTTTATTTCTGAGGAATAAGTTTGACGATGAAAGATGGCGTTGCTATTTCTTCGTTATTAAGCACTGTACCTAATACAGTTAGGTGGTCAATTTCATCTAGTGCATTTTTGACATCGTCTATCGATGTAACGCCCTGATGAATAACCAAACAACAAGCATCTGCTAAAGATGCCAAGGGAACAGCATCACTGGTAGAAAGGATAGCAGGTATATCCAAAACAAGATAGTCAAAACGGCCGTATAACTCATCTATTGCCGCTTTTAACTCATCACTACGTGCCATAACCGGGCGTTCAATCCCAGCTAATTTACCAGCTGGAAGAATAAATAGATTATCCCAACCCGTTGGCAAAACTGCATCATCTAAGGCAATTTCATTTTTGAGAACACCGGCCAATCCCATTGCCTCTCCGTCATCCTCAACGCCTAGTTTTTCTGCCCAATTAGAAGGAGCCCACCAATTTAAATCAACCAAACAAACATTGACAGCAAGATCATTGGCAATTACTGAAGCGACACTTTGGGCAAGATAGGTTACACCTTCACCACGCAAAGCAGACACAATGGCTAATCTTCTAGGCAACTGCTCACCGCGCATAATCCGCGTGATCATTTGCCGTACATTGTCAACCGCTACCGCCGGCACATTTAATACGGCCGTATCTTCCGTATTTGTTACAACCAAAGACATATCATCTTCGGCGTTTAATTCGTCATCTTTCTTTTTTCTGCGAAATAACCTCATTAATTATCACCTGCCACTTCAGCCGTTCGGATCCGACGCTGGCGTAACTTGTGAGTTGCATCCGAAACTAAACCTTTAAACATATCCATTTCATCTTTAGGAATCAATCTAAGAAGTAAAACCAAGATTCCATAAACGACAGCGCCAATCATAATAGGAATGGCAATAAACATATCGCGGAAATACCAGGTTGCAACAACCATGATACCCCCAGCTACTAAAACCTTAATCGCTGCATACAAATTACTGCGATCTAATGAACCTTTGGGTAGCAACCGCAAACTCGCTACCATAATAAAACATTCAGTAACAACAAATGCCGTTGCCCCACCAATACCCCCATTTCCAAACACATTTTGTGTCCAAGGGATCAATATGGAATGGAGAACAAAAATAATGGCTGAAGCAGCAACCATGATACCAGTTAAAGAACTGGGGCGGTCCGTTGAGACTAAAAACTGCCCTAACAACGTATTTTGATAAGTAAAAATAATAACCAATCCATAAATTGCCAAAATAGGGCCACTATTTATAAACTCTTCGCCAAATAATAATGTGACAAGGTTAGTAGAAACCGCCAACAAACCAAATCCAATTGGCACACTAATCAACAACATTAAATTAAAGCTGCGCTGCATCATCTTCGGCAATCCATCTGGATCGTTTGCAAACGTCCGCGATAACGCGGGGAAAACAGCTTTAACAAAAACAGCCGGCACAAACAACAAAGTACCAAAGAGCTGATCAACAACACTATACCAACCAATAATCGCTTCTTGCCGAATAATCAAAGAAATAATGACAATATCAACTGTAACATAAACGGTTTGTGATATAGAAGTTAAAAAATAAGGGAAAGAGGAGCGCATTAATTTGCCAGCTAACGACATGCTAAATTTGGGTCGAAAGGGTCTCATTTTATTGAGATAATACATCTGCACAGCTGAATAAATCAGGGCTGTACCAATACCCACAACCGCAATTGCAAATACTGATGCACCTAAATAAAGCATAGTGATTGAAACGGCCGTATTGAAGAACTTACTTACAATATCTGCAAGTGAAATGTACTCCATCCGTTCCAAACCTTGCAACGCTGCATAACAAGCACGCCCAATCTGCGTAAAATAATTGGCAACGCCAACAATTAAGATTACATAAATCGTGTCTGTTGGATACTTAACAAGATAAGCATAGAGCGCCAATCCACCAAAGCCTAGGACATACAAAAGAGTGCGCACAACCAAGGTCGTGCCAAATAATTCTGATGTCTTTTCATGGTCACGGGCAATTTCTTTGGCAATAAATGTATCCATACCAAAGCTAACCAGCATCCCCACAATGACCCATAATGAGCCCGCAAGATGCAGTTTACCCATATTCTCTGCCCCTAGATAGCGCGGCAGAAAAACCATTAATAATAAAGCAAGTCCCCAAGTAATAAATTGGGAAAACATCAGCACGCTAACATTTTTAGCGATTACTTTTCCGTCATTGCTCATGCGACAGCCTGTCCTTTCAATTCTGTTGCAGGTAAATCTTCAGATGCTTTTTCTTTTTTCTTACGACTGAAGCGGCGTTTCTTCTTTGCGCCAGCAGGAGTCAAATCGGGAATTTGGGTTAATACAGGGAGTTCAAGCGTGTAACGAACATCAATTGGAAAACGAATACTGCGATCCAGCAAAGCAGAGCCTACAACACCAATCACACTAAACATCACTCCCACAACAACAAAGATTGCCATGTTCATCACAGTATCTCGCAACGAGGTAGTCGGTTCTATTGGTTCTTCCGGGGCATCGATGAGGAAATAGGTTTGGCGCACATTACTTTCTACCTGAGCCATCGCTAATTGTGCATTCTCTTCCTTATCTAAGGCACTCGCATAGCGGGTAGATGCCAGTTCAATTGAGCTTTGTAAGCGCTCTAATTGTAATTGTTCAATTGCAGGGCGATCACCACGAATGGGTTCTGGATGTTCGAGCAAGAAGTTTTCCACATCACTTCGAGCAGTAGCTAATTCAGCCTGATACACTTCAATCAAGCTATCAAAAAATGTTTGCGCCGATTCGCTTTCATTACGCTTAAATGCAATTTGCCATTGAATATGGTTTTCAATAACAGAATTCACAAGTTGATACGCAACAACTGAATTCTCATGCTCAACCATGACAAAAAGCTGATTATCTCCCGCAGGCTGCACCGATATCGCTTGCCGAACCTGATAGAGCGTCTCATCTACAGCATCAGGCCCCTTTGTCATCTCGGATTCTAAATCCGTCCCTTGAATTACAGCACGTACAAAGGCATTTGTATTGAGAAGATCAGTAAGTTCTTGCGATTTTAATTCAGCAGGGGTTACCCAAATGAAGTTTTCTGGGGTCACTGCGTTTAAGGTAGAAAGCAATGATTCTTGTTGTACATAAACAACACCGCCAGCTACATAAACCGGTTTTGCGGTCAGAAAATATATAACAGCAAACATACTCATGACCACAATTGGCAGTAAGTACAAAAAACGATGCCGAAAATAACTTTCTATGACTCGAAGAATGACGATAAAAAACATACAATACGCTCCTCAGGTTGCATATCTGTCAGGATACTCCATTGGCTAGTATATTGACAGGCACTTACACGATGCCTTACAGCAAAAATGACCATTATTATCTCATTTACTGTTAATACGAAAATACTCAGCCTTCTCGAAGAAAGCTGAGTATAAACTTTCAATCTTAATTCGCTTGTTAATAAATTTACAATTAACGATGAAGAAGCGTGAACATTTACTTCGCTAAAGACCAAACAGTGATGTCACGAACAACCCACGGTTCATTCCATTGTGTGGGTTTACCCCGAAAGTGCACAGTTGTGACTCCTTGGGGAATAGGAGTCCAATAGGACCAAAAGGTACTTTCCTCATATTTGCGTTGGGCTTGTACTTGGGCATCTTGCCAAGTATTACCACCATCAAAACTGACTTCAATATCGCGTCCTACACCTGCGAAACGCAAATGGGCGTTTGTTGGCGTAGCTCCAGACAAGTTAACTGAAGGTGCTGTACGATCCGCGACATAGCGAGTATCAGCATGGAGCATTGTGAAGGGAATGGAAGGATTGATGGTAACATTGTCCCAATGCCAAGAGTTTGGTCCGCAAGGGCCATTAGGGCGGCAATCTTTGTCTGGATTGTAAGAATGATGACCAAGTTGAACAACGGCTTTATCCCAATCCAGATTTACGGCCGTATCTACCCACCAAAAATTGTAATCTGCCAACCCAAAGCGGATGCGGTTTTTAGAGATTCTCAGTTCAAATGTATCGCGCCGTTTAGCATCAGGCGTAAAGAAACGTTCATACCCGCCATAATTGCGAGGCAGCTTGGTAACGTGAAAATCATCTGTAAGAAAGGCCATGAATTCCGTTGGTGATGAACCAATCCCATCCATCTCTACACGAAATCCATTGCGTGGCTCGCCGCTCAAATCGGGTAAAGAATCATCTAATGGCAACTGTAAGTTGTCTTCGTAAGGTGTAATCCAAATGTCCACCCAGTCACGCCCTGTCGTGCGCTCTGTCGACATATCAAACTGAATAATCGCTTCCCCGCCTGAAAAATCGACCAGTTCATTGGGTGTCAAATAAATGGCACCATAACCAGGCGCATAAATGGAAGTCATAACATGGTTTTTACAATTGAAGACCGCATCTTCATAAGCGGAAATGCGATGTGTCGCTGGTGGTGGCTCGCAGTTGGGGCCATGCGCTGCATCCATCGCATCCAGTTCAAACCATTCATCACGAGAATGAATGGTCACATCCCAATTGGGTGAACTAAATGGTGTAGGATGAGCAGGATCGACATCAAACGTTTCTAAAAACAGACGCGGCGTAAAAATTGCCGGTAAATATGTAAAATGTGTGGAATCCCCACTAGGAACGGCCGTATTCTGTCCTGCTGTTCCAAAATCCACACTACTTGAAACGGCCGTTTCATGACTAGATAATGCAAATAATTGCGAATATTCAATTGCTAACCAAATAAAAATAGATATAGAAAATATTGAAGCTATAAAAATTGAAAACTTCAGATTAAATTTCATTTTGCTTATTCCTCTCAATTAATCGTAAAGGCATATAAATCTTTCAAAATTTATCAGGATGATTTTTATGCCTTCACTTGGTAATTCGTGTTCTACCTATCAATATGCAAACAGCTATGTGAATTACACTTCAAGGGCTATGGGTGTCTGCTCCCACTACCGCAATCAGCAAGGGGAGTTTCCATATACATCAACAGAAAATCCTCACTGATTACAACGCAAACAAAAACCACCTGAATTTATAAAACATTCAAAGCCTAATTGGAAATTCAGGTGGTAAATATTAAAAAATCTTAACTCTATTGTTCAAGATTTAATTGGTCAATGCATTCACGGATCTGTTGACCCAAACCTTGCACATATGGTTCATCATAGACACTTAAATGACCGCCAGCAAGTTGATAAAGTTCCGTTTTGCCATGAATGTACTTGCCCCACCCCATCATATTTTCATCATAAACAAAACGATCATCTCGTTCACTTACTTGGAATAAAATGGCATCGCCATCATACTCATTGGCCTTATAGTTATCATTGGCAATGGTATTAGCTTCTTCAATATCGCGGAAGCGATAAGGCATGGGACGGCCGATTTTTGAATAAAGGTTATGAATATGACGCCAGCTTTTACGCCATACTTTCCTTTTCACCTTTCGAACGATCACCTTGGGCCCTCGCTTATAAAGCGGAATATGAACATCCTCAACTGGCTCATCCGACTCACCATTTGGAGAAACAGGCATTGGTGCTTGAACTGCATCTGGTGCATAGCTATCGATCATAACCACCAAAGCAACTTCTTCACCTTGTGCTTTTAAGGCCCGCGCGACTTCGATACTAACCACCGCACCAAAACATAACCCACCAATAATGTACGGTCCCTCTGGTTGCACACTACGAATCCCTTCAATACAGTGGGGCACAATATCCTCAACTGTAATATGCAAAGGAAGTTCACCGTCCAAATCTTGTTCTAAAACACCAAACATCGGTTGATCTTCACCTAAATATTTGGCCAAATTGTAAAGTAATGCCGACCCTCCCATATGGAAGAATGGGATTTTGTCACCCTTCGGTTGAATTGGAATCACCCACGGTTTGAAATTATTACTTAGTTTGCGTTCTGGCTGTGTCCCTTTAATTTCGTGGTCAATAGCCACTGCTAATTCTGCAATTGTGGGCGATTCAAACAACGTGGCTAACGGCAACTTTTGTCCAGTCACGTCTTTGATTTGAGCAAAAAGGCGCATCGCGAGTAATGATTGACCGCCTAATTCAAAGTAATTATCTGTGATCCCAATTGGTTTAACATTGAGCAAATTTTCCCAAATTTCCACCAACTGCCTTTCTAATTCTGTACGCGGTGCAACCAGTTCCTTCGACGTGTGCGCCGAGAAATCTGGTGCGGGCAAAGCGCGACGATTGATTTTTCCGCTTGGTGTTAACGGTAAGTTCTCCATTACCATGTAATCAGTGGGAACCATATAATCGGGCAATTGTTCTCTAAGTTTTTGGCGTAAGGTGTCTTGATGAACAGATTGTCCATTGGCAACGATATAGCCCACTAAACGGCCGTTCCCACTGCCATCCTCGCGCACATCAACTACACATTCCGTGATGCCATCTTGAGCCTGCAAAACAGCTTCAATTTCGCCCAGCTCAATACGGAAACCACGAATCTTCACTTGATGATCAGCGCGACCCAAAAATTCAATATTGCCATCTGGCAAGTATCGCGCTAAATCCCCTGTTTTATACAAACGATCTGCTGTCGACATCGAGAAAGGACTTTGTACAAATTTCTCGGCAGTGAGGTCATCTCTGTGTAAATAACCACGCGCCAAACCAACCCCACCCAAATGCAGTTCGCCAGCGACTCCAACAGGAACTGGCTGCATCTGCTCATCAAGCAAATAGACCTGCAAATTATCAATCGGACGACCAATAGAAACGGCCGCACCAATCGGTGTAATCGATTTCTTGGGATCAAAAATGGTGCTGGTAATGGTTGCTTCTGTTGGTCCGTAAGCATTAAGCCAGCGTACATTGTCAGGAACAAGCTCCAGCCAACGGTTCAGCTTTTCGCCAGATACCTTTTCACTTCCGGTCACAACCAGACGCACCCGTTCCGGCACCTTAGCATCCGTCGCACGTTCAAGTTCAGAAACCCACTCCTGCCAAAATGCTGCAGGCAAATTCAAAATCGTAATTTGATGCTCAACAACGAATTGTTCAAACGCCTCAAAAGAAGTCAGGATCGACTCAGGGCGCAAGATAACTGTCGCCCCACTAAGCCACGTTGGATAAAGTTCCTCAGCAGCCACATCAAAACTAAGTGCTGCAAATTGCAAAATATTATCCGCTTCCGTTAGTTCGTATTCTCTGGCAATGGCCAGCGCATGATTCACCAACGCCCTATGCGGAATCATTACCCCTTTCGGTTTACCTGTCGATCCAGATGTATAAATCACATAAACCAAATTTTCTGGCGTCACCTCCACTGATAAGTTCTCAGAACTGGATTCTGCAATTTGGTTCCATTCACTGTCCAAATAAATTGTGTGTTCAATTTGCAAAGGCAAGCTGTCGCGCAAACCATCATGCGTCAACAGAATTTTGGTTTCTGTATCCGTAAGCATGTAAGCGAGTCGCTCTTCGGGATAACTGGGATCAAGCGGCAAATAGACTCCACCTGCTTTCATTGTGGCCAACATTGCTACCAGCATATCAATGGAACGATCTAAATAAAGGCCAACAAATTGCTCTGTTTCCAAACCAATCGCTTTGAGATGATGTGCCAATTGATTAGCACGCGCATTGAGTTGGGCATAGGTTAACTGTTGCTCGCCAGCAATAAGTGCAATTGCATTGGGGGTTGCGGCAACTTGTTGCTCAAACATATGGTGCATGAGTGGCATTTCTGGCAGAGATACGGCCGTATCATTCCATCCCTCAACAACCAACTGATATTCATCTGCAGGTAAAAGCGGCAGTTGAGCAATTGGCGACTCAGGATTGGCTACAATACCATTTAACAAAGTTTCAAAATGGCTCACCATTCGTTCAATCGTTGCCCGCTCAAACAAAGCCGTATCAAATTCAATATATCCCTTCAACTGCCCCTCCCTTTGCCAAAGTTCTAAGGAGAGATCGATTTTAGATGTACCATTATGATGGGGTATTAAACTCACATCCAACTCTGGGAAGTCAAATCCTAGCTCCCCATTTTGATAGGACATATCCACTTGATAAATAGGACTGTAACTTAGGTCACGGTTTGGATGAAGTCGCCCTACCAACGTTTCAAAAGGCACATCTTCATTGGCATACGCATCTAATGCTGTTTGGCGAAGTTGCGTCAGCAAAGACCGGAAGGTTGGATTGCCCGACAAATCGGAGCGCAACACAACCATATTGACAAAGAATCCAATCAATCCTTCGAGCTCCACAGCATGACGATTGGCGGTTGGTGTGCCGACCACAATATCTTCTTGTCCTGTGTAACGTGCCAACATGATTTTGTAAGCAGCCATCAGGGTCATATACAAAGAAGCTTCACTTTGTTGGCTCAGTTGTTGCAGCGGTTCGGTCAATGCTGGATCGAGTTCGAAAAAGATAATGTCGCCTTCATTTTGTTGTACAGCAGGGCGCTGATGATCCGTAGGCAACTCTAAGACAGGCATCGCCCCAGTTAATTTTTCCTCCCAATATGCCAACTGCTTCTCTAGCTCCGCACCTTCTGCAAATTCATTATGCCATTGTGCAAACTCAATGTATTGCACAGGTAGGGGTGCTATTTCTGGCGCTTTACCAGTTAAATGTGCTTTGTAAATTGCAGCCAGTTCGCTCAAATAAACATCAATTGACCAACCATCAGAAATAATATGGTGCATATTGACCAGCAACACATGCTCATCTGCTGCCATTTTGATAATGCTGGTACGGAGCAAAGGCCCCACACGTAAGTCAAACGGCCGTTTCGCTTCCGCAACCAACAACCGCAGCATTTCTTCTTCGCGGTCAATTTCAGCTGCAGTCGTCAAATCCGTGATCGGGCAATCAATAGCCACTGCTTCGCGCACAATTTGTAAAGGATCCCCTTCATTGGCTCTAAAAATCGTTCGCAACGATTCATGTCGTACTACCAAATCGTTCAGACTCATTTCTAATGCCGCAATATCCAAATTCCCCTTCATCCGAAAAGCAGATGGGATATTGAAGTGAGCACGATCCGCTTCCAGTTGATCGACGAACCAGAGACGCAGCTGCGCATGAGAAAGCGGATACCCAATAACCTCTCGCGTTTCTCCATCTTCCTCAATTGTGATGGGGACACCATACGCTTCTCGATCTATTTGAATGGTTGGAGCTTGCTCGCCCGTTGTTTGGGTTTTGCCCTGAAGCGTATCAATTTGAGCCGCAAGTCTGGCGACAGTTGGCGCATTGAAAATAGCATCCAAGGAGAGTTTTATATTGAATGTCTCTTGAATATGGGCAATGATGCGCGCAAATAAGAGAGAATGCCCACCCAGTTCAAAAATATTATCATTAACCCCAACTTGGTTAATCCCTAAAACCTGTATCCAAATTTCTGCAAGTTGTTTTTCTGTTTCGGTTTCTGGCGCAACATATTCTGTGCCCGTTCCGCGCATCTGATCATCCGAGGGCTCAGGCAAAGCGCGGCGGTTAATTTTGCCATTTTGCGTTTTGGGAAATTCATCCAAAATGACGTAACCGGAGGGCACCATATAATCAGGGAGTTTGCCTTGTAAATATTCATGCAAATCCTCCATCGTTGCCGATTGACCTTCTTCCAAAACAGCATACGCAATCAAGCGCTTACCAGCAGCGCCACCACCAACGGGCAATATCACGGTTTCCTGAACGGCCGTATGTTGGTTCAACACTGTCTCAATGCCACCCGGTTCGACACGGAACCCACGAATCTTAACTTGGAAGTCAACACGCCCAATAAAATCAAGATTGCCATCGGGACGATAACGTACCGAATCCCCTGTTTTGTAAAGTTTAGCATCATCTCCAGCGGTAAACGGATCAGGAATGAAAACTTGTTCCGTTTTCTCAGGGCGATTGCGATATCCCTGCGCCACTTGGATACCGCCAATGTGCAGCTCTCCGGGAACGCCAATCGGTACAGGCTGCAAATATTTGCTCAACACATATGTTTGCACGTTACGCCACGGCTTACCAATATGTACATCGAGGGCTTGACCATCTGCAACCTCCAAATTGCTCATATCGGTATAGGTCGCAACCACAGTTGCCTCTGTTGGTCCATAACTGTTGATCAAACGAGGATAGTTGCCAACAACCGTTAACCAATCGGCAACTCGTTCATTTTGCACCTTTTCACCACCAATAAAAACGGACTTCAAAGCTGAAGGAACAGGGGTAGATTGTTTCAAGGCTAAAACGATTTCGTGCCAAAATGCAGTAGGTAAACTCCACGCTGTGATGCCCCACTCTTCGCATCGTTGTAGGAACTCAAAGACATCCAACATGGCATCGGTACGCAAAAATAGTGTCCCACCTGAAATTAAAGTACAGAATATTTCTTCAATGGAGATGTCGAAGCTAATAGATGCAAATTGCACCAATTTGGCGTCGTTGTCGATACCATAAACTTCTGAGGCTGATTCTGCATAGCTAACCAACGATTGATGGGCAATGATCACCCCTTTTGGCTTGCCTGTTGAGCCCGAAGTGTAAATGACATAGGCAGTATCCCTAGGTGATACGGCCGTTTCTACATTGCTGCCATCCAAACTCTCCAACTCAATCCGCTGCCCATCAACAGCAATGATTTCCGCCTGTGTTTTGGGCAAGCTATCAACCACAGATGTCAGGGTAAGCACAGCCAGCGCCTCTGCATCTTGCAGCATATACTCCTTACGCTCAAAAGGATAATCAGGATCGATGGGCACATACCCGGCACCACTCTTCAAAATACCAATGATACCGACAATTAAATCCAAAGAACGGGGCATACAAATGCCGACCAACTTACCTGGTTCTGCACCTAAGGATTGCAACTTACGGGCAATCTGGTTCGCTTGCTCGTTGAGTTGGGCGTAGGTAAGCGTCGCATCCACATGCTGCACGGCCGTTTCTAATGGCTGGGCTTCTACTAATGCTTCGAATCGTTCGTTAAATGTTGCGGGTTGGTAATCGGGAACGGCCGTTCCATTCCACTCTCGGATTTGCTCAAATTCTGTATCAGTTAACAAAGGAAGGTGCTGAATCGGTGTGTCTGGGTTAGCCAAGATCCCCCGGAGCAGCACTTTGAAATGCTCAACAATACGCGCAACCGTCTCCTGAGCAAACAAACCTGTGTTGTAATCGATCAGACCATTGATGCCATCATTTTCTTCCCACATTTCTAAAGAAATATCAAACTTGGCTGTCCCACTATATTGTGGCCAATAAGTGGTGGTCAATCCGTCTAACTCAAGGACAATCGGGCCATTTTGTAAGGTGAAATCGGTCTGAAAAATGGGAGAACTGCCTTGTTCAATTTGATCCGCAACCAACTCCACCATACGGTCAAAGGAGAGTTCCTGGTTACCAAACGCATCTAACGTTAACGGCCGTATCTGCTGCACCAATTCACGGAAGGTTGGATTCCCCGACAAATCTGTGCGAATAGGCACCATATTGACAAAGAAACCAATAATGTTTTCGACTTCTACTCGATTACGGTTAGCAACTGGAGAACCAACAATCAATTCTTCCTGTCCTGAGTAACGCGCCAACAGCACCTTGTATGCCGCCAAGCAAACCATGTAAAGAGATATCCCTTCTTTTTGCGCAAATCGTTTCAAATCAGCCACAAACGCAGGATCCAACGAAAACTCTTGTCGGTCTCCTGCAAATTGTTGTACAGACGGCCGTTCTGCAATAAGTGGCATTTCGAGCACAGGCAATTCCCCTGCCAACTGTTCCTGCCAATACGCCAACTGCTTTTGCAAAGGCTCATCATTGGCATGTTCAATTTGCCACACAGCCACATCTTTATATTGCACAGGGAGTGACGTTAAGGGTGATTCCTCTCCTTGAGCAAATGCCTGATACAACGTCGAGATCTCATTTGTCAAAATACCCAATGACCATCCATCCGAAATGATATGGTGCATATTCAGCATCAACACAGCATCATCTTCTGCCAACTGGTATAGCAATGCTCTGAAGAAGGTATTATCTGTCATTGCAAACGGCAGTTTCGCTTCCGCATCTAACAACTCAGCTACCTTTTCTTCTCGTGCTTCAGGGGCAAAACTCGTTAAATCCTCAACCACAAATTGACCCTGCCATTCTGAATCGATAACCTGAAGGCCTTCACCTTGGCGCGTTATAAAGTGTGTGCGCAAAGAAGCATGCCGTTCTGTAATCGTCAAGATTGCTTTTTCTAATGCAGGCACATTTAACGCACCTTGAATGCGAAATGCAATGGGGATGTTATAGACAGGCAGTCCCGGCATCAATTGCTCAGCTAACCACAATCTTTGTTGTGCAGGAGACAAAGGATACTCATTATTATCATTTTCATGAACCTGAATTTTACGGTCAGCTTGCTTTTTAGCTTTTACTTTTTGTGCTTTTAATTTGCGTAATAGTTTTTCTCGTTGTTCAGGCGACAACTCCGCTAAACGTTCGTTTAAATCACTCATTGGGTTACCTCTTGTAATCAGTGGCTATTGATTACAACTTTAACTATTCATGGTGCAGTCGGCAGTAAATTTCTTTATAACAATAAGTCCTAGAGGAATAGTTTGCTGAACGGACTTAAATTTGCGCTTACAATTTACATTGTAATGGATTATAGATTTATTTTGGTGGTATTGCAGACACGACCCCTGACTATGTGAAAACGCAAAAGTTCTTTGAATTCGCAAAAGGTGATTTCTACATTTTCACTCAGTAATTCGCAATTTTTGCTTGTTTTATTTCAAAATAGGTTTGTGAATTACATAAAGCATGTTTGCTACAAAAAAACAGCCCAGAAACTTCAACAAGGGAAACTTCTGAGCTGTTTAAAATCAGACTAAATGTTAGGAATCGAGCAAGGCTGCTAACTCATCTTCAGACAAATCGTCTAAATCATTCAATAGATCTGCTAAATCTTCATCATCTATTTCTAGATCTTGGGCTTCTTGTTCAAGGATATAAAGGGCTAAATCAGCAATGGTTGGGGCATCAAAGATGTGTCTTGGCGATATGTCAATATCGTACGCATCCCGAATGCGCGAGATGATCTGAATGGCGAGCAATGAATGCCCACCCATTTCAAAGAAGTTGTTATGAATCCCAACCTGCTCAATTTGTAAGATGTCACACCAAATTTGGGCCAATTGTGCTTCTGTTTTATTACGCGGTGCCACGAATTCTTCTGTGCTGGTTACGGCCGTTTCATCAGGATCCGGCAGCGCACGACGGTCAACTTTACCATTTGGCGTCAATGGATACTCGCTAACAGCCATAAAGATGGAAGGAATCATATAATGAGGTAGTTGTTCGGCAAGATGGGCACGCAATACGGCCGTATCCAACTCCCTGCCACTTTCTGGTATCACATACGCTACCAAAATTTTCGTGCCCGAAGCATCTTCCTTTGCCGTGACAACCCCTTGGCGTACAGAATCATGCTGCACCAACACCGCTTCAATTTCACCCAACTCAATACGGAAACCACGTACCTTCACTTGGAAATCCAAACGACCCAAACATTCAATATCCCCATTAGGCATAAAGCGTGCCAAATCACCCGTTTTATAGATGCGGTCTGCAGGATTATTGGTGAATGGGTTGGGCAAGAAACGTTCAGCTGTTAAATCATCCCGATTCAAGTAACCACGAGCCACACCATCACCACCAATGTGCAGTTCTCCAGGAACGCCAATCGGCACAGGCTGTAAATTTTTGTCCAAAATATACATCTGTGTATTGGCAATTGGTTTTCCAATTAAAATTGGCGTTTCTTTTTCTGTCACTTGCCACACAGATGACCAAATGGTTGTTTCCGTTGGACCATACATATTCCACAATTCACCAACGCGATCCAACAACTCATCACCCAATTTACGTGGTAAAGCTTCACCACCAGATAATGCTTTCAAGTTTTTGTCGCCTTCCCAACCTGCATCAATCAACATTTGCCATGTTGCGGGGGTCGCCTGCAAAACGGTAACACCATACTCATCTAAAGCATTAAGCATGCGGGGGCCATCCACTGCTAATTCGCTGCTGGCAATGGCCAATGTAGCCCCAGTTGTAATCGGCAAATAGAGTTCTAAAACAGCAATATCAAATGACAACGTGGTGATCGCTAACAAAGTATCATCAGCTGACAAGCCTGGAGTTTGCCGCATGGTTTCCAGGAAGTTAACCACATTGCGGTGCGGAATTTGCACCCCTTTGGGCTTACCGGTAGAGCCAGACGTATGAATGATATAAGCCAAATGATGGGGTTGTACACCGCTTTGGGGATTATCTGTGCTATGTTCTGTAATTGTATCCCACTCTTCATCCAATTGAACCACATGAACGTCGTCTGTTGGTAAGTGCTGTACGAGGTGAGAGTGCGTTACCAAAACGGCCGCTTTTGTATCTTCGAGCATGTAAGCCAAACGATCTTGTGGATAGTTGGGATCCATGGGCAAGTAAGCTGCACCCGCTTTCAAAATACCCAACATCCCCATGAGCATGTCCAGCGAACGTTCAACACAAATGCCCACAAATTGATCAGGCTGTATACCCAGACCTTGTAAATGATGCGCCAGTTGGTTTGCTTCTTCGTTGAGTTGTTGATACGTTAATTCGATATCCTCAAAAACAACGGCTATTTTATCTGGTGTTTTGGCGACTTGTTGCTCAAAGAGGTGGTGCAAGCATAAAGTATCTGGATAAGAAACGGCCGTATCATTCCACGCATCCAACAACTGTGCACGTTCAGCAGTTGGCAACAAAGCCAATTCACTAATGCGCGCTTGAGGATTAGCAACCACGCTTTCCAATATCACTTGATAATGTCCAATCATGCGTTGAATCGTGCTGCGATCAAACAGATCCGTGTCATATTCAAAATGGCCCCGAACCTTGCCATTTTCTTCCCACAACTCGGCTAACAAATCAAACTTGGACGTGCCGTTATCAAACTCAATCGGCGTCGCTGTAACACCGGGCAATTCAATCAGCAACGGTGGCATTTGCAATGTAAAACTAACTTGGAACAAGGGATGATGGCTTAAATCTCTGGCAGGGCTTAACGCTTCAACCAACCGTTCAAAGGGCACTTCTTGATGGGCAAATGCACCCAAGGCCGTTTTACGCACCCGCTGTACCAATTCCGTAAACGTGGGATCACCCGATAAATCAGTACGGATAGTAACCGGATTGACAAAGAAGGCAATCATCCGCTCTAACTCAGCTTGATTCCGATTCGCAGTTGGCGAGCCTACACAAATATCTTCTTGGCCGCTATACCGTGAAAGTAACACATTAAACCCAGCTAACATCGTCATGAACAACGATACACCGGCTTCCCGACTATACTGTTTTAATGCAGAGATCAACGATTCTGGCAAATCAACCCATTCCCAAGACCCATTATTTTGTTGCCGTGTAGGGCGAGGACGGTCCGTTGGTAATTCTAAAACAGGCAAATTGCTGCCCAACTGCTCTTTCCAATAATCGAGCTGGCGTTGCACATCTTTGCCCTCAATCCATTCACGCTGCCAAATGACAAAGTCAGCATATTGCAATGGTAATTCTTCTAACGGTGATTCTTGGCCTGCAGCAAATGCAGCATATAAAGTCTTCAATTCATCGGCAAAAAATTCAAAAGAAACACCATCGACAATGATATGATGCATCATCATAATGAAAACATGCTCTGTATCGCTCAATTTAAGTAAGCGCACAAAAAAGAGAGGTCCATTTTCTAGGTCAAATGAATGTTTTCCATCTTTATCTACCCAATAACGAACTTGTGCTTCCTGATCTGCTGGCGCTAGTTTTGTCAGATCGACTATGGGGAGTTCAAAATCAACCTCAGGTTGAATCACTTGTACCGCTTCCCCATCGACATTCATAAATGTTGTTCTTAATGGTTCATGCCGCCAAACAATTTCTGTTAGCGCTTGTGCTAAAGCAGGTACATTTAACTCCCCTTGCCAGCGCATTTGATGGTGATAGGGGACGTTATAAACGGCCGTTCCTGCTTCCATCTGATCAACAAACCATAATCGTTCTTGGGCAAAAGAAGCAGGAAATGCATACACTTCCTCTTCCTCATGTTCATTTTCAAATTCATTTACTTCGCTCATGTCTACCTCTAGTTTAAGAGTTGTGTAATTCACAAACCTTCATTTTATATTTTTTGTAATCGGCATTTCTTGCCGATTACTTAAGTGAAAGCGAAAAATCGCTTCGCATTATTTCAAAAATTCTATCGCTTTCACAGTACTAGCTCAGCACTAACAGCCCATAATCGTTCAGTCGCTGTTTCATCCTCTGCCGCTGCAGGCATTTTTGCTAGTCGGTTATTTTCAAAATATCTTCCAGAGATCGATTCAACTTCTGGTGATAATGCTAAATACAACACTGCCTTTGCTCCCTCCGTGGGAGATAACCCTTCAGGCCGAATCAACCGTTTGACCGAACGGATAAGGCTTTGCTTTTTATATTCATCTGGAAAAGCTACTTCATTGAAATGTGTCAGTAATTGTGTATCAATAACGCCAGGATGTAAACAGTTTGCCGTCACTTTTGTACCTGCCAAACGGCGTGCAAGCGCAACCGTAAACATAATGTTAGCGCATTTCGATTGGTAATAAGGGGCAATGCCCTCAAAGTAAGATTCCCCTTGTAAGTTATTAAAATCAACCTGCTGGCTATGTGCTTGCGAAGCTACATTTACAATCCGTGCGGGTTCACTAGCAACAAGCTGCTCTAGTAACAAATTGGTCAGTAAAAAATAGGACAAATGATTAACAGCAAAGGTCATTTCTAATCCATCTACTGACAACTTTCGCTCGGTAGCAACAATACCCGCATTATTGATTAAAAGATGCAATTGCGCGTACTCTGCCTTAAATTGGTCAACCAAACGACGAATATCTGCTTGAGAGGATAAATCTGCTTGCATCCAAACAACCTTAAGATTGCCTGTTTTCTTGCGAATCTCTTCTAGTACAGCTTGCCCACGTTTTTCATTGCGAGAAACGAGAATGAGAGTGGCCCCTGTCTTAGCAAGTTCTAACGCCGTCATTTTGCCAATACCAGCACTGGCCCCAGTAATTAAACAAATCTTATCTTGCATTTGTATATTCTTGGCCTCCTCCAAGGTTTCTAATATCTTGGAAGAGATCTTGGCTCACGCTTAAGTTTATTTTTTCTTTTTGATCTTTATTGCCTTCCGTGTCGAACGATACTTATCACGAGAAATACGTCCTAACGTAGGCACTTCTTCTGTAGGCTCGTCATCTTCTTCCGCTGCTGCTTTCTCTAAAACTGTAGCTAATTCAGCAACAGTAGCGGCATCAAACAAGCTAAACATAGAAACATCTACTTTAGAAAGTTTACGTACGCGGGTTACAACTTGGGTTAACAGTAAAGAATGTCCCCCAAGCTCAAAGAAGTTGTCGTTGATACCTACTTCGGTTATACCCAAAAGCTCTTGCCAAATCGCAGCGATTTTCTCTTGCAGCTCACTCTCTGGCGCCACAAAAGGTGTTGCTAAATTGGGCCGTTCAAAAGTAAGCCCTGTGTCGGCAGTGTCGCCAGCAACGGCCGTATCCCCATCTTGTTTTGCTTGTTGAATAAGCCCTTGTAGCTCTTGCGAGACCACCACAATTTGCGTTGCCGGCATCGTTGCCAAAATACGATCCAGCGCATCGACACCTTCAGTTGGCGTAATACCACGTTGTACCGTTTCTAATAATGGATTCATGGGCTGCGTCGCCAATGCAGCGGTATCTGTAACGCCCGTTGTACCCCCCAAGGCAGATTCTTCTACACGACGCATCCTAAAGCCATCAATCTCAACCAGCACTTTACCTGCCGTATCAAAAATGGTGACATCAAAGACGGCCGTATCTGGATCATCCGTTTGGCGATAGCGAATATGACTGTACGCCTCTTGCGTCAATGCCCCAAACATTTGCAAACGATTATAAGAGAAAGGCACATAAAATGTTTTTTCAGCTGCAAACCCAGCAATCAAATCTTGCGCCCCAGCCGTGGCCAAGTCCAACATTGCTGGATGCAATTGGAATTGTTCTAAATCAGCAACAAAATCATCAGGTAACACCAAGTGAGCTAATGCTTCTTGCGTGCCATAATTCATCTGCCGCAAATTGTTCCATCTTGGCCCCCAATTTACTTGTGAATGTTGGTAGAAATCATAGGTTTCCTGACGCAGTTGGCAGCGTGCCAAAATTTCATCTTTATTGACAGCATTCGGCGCAGGAGTGGCCAGCCAACTGACAGAACCACGGACATGATCTTGCCAAATATCGCCATCTGCATGGTACGCGCTCTTAATCTCAAAAGTGGCGGGAGACTCTTTAGATAAAACGATTTTCATTCGTTTTTCGTCGCCATCAGCGACCATGAACGGGGCCATGAAAAAGACATCTTTGATCTCAATTGCCTCTTTGACCGCACCATTTTGATTGGGCTTATTAACCAACGCGGCCCGCGCCAACTCCATATAGCTGGCACCGGGCAAAAATGCCTTGCCATCGCGCATCCGATGCTCATCTAAAATCCATTGTTTTTCAGGGCTAAATTGAGCCACAAATTGGTCTGTGTCTTCGATTTCCATCCATTTATCAATAAATGGATAGGATACGGGCACACCTTCTGGCTCGATCAAGCCCATTTGCCGAATCAATTCAACCGTCATCCCCACTTCTTGCCACGCACCCCAATTGATGGCCACGGTATAAGTGCCATCATGGTCTGTTTTATAACGGGCAAAGGCATCTAAGAAGGCGTTAGCGGCTGTATAATCAACTTGTCCGGCAATACCGGAAATCGCACTCACCGATGAAAAGAGAACCATGAAGTCTAAGGCTTCGGCTTTAAGCACATTGTTCAAAACAAGTGTGCCCTGCACTTTTGCGGCCAAAACACGCTCAACAGATTCGGCCGTTTTCATTTGAATCAAGCCATCTTCTAACAAACCTGCTGTGTGGAAAACACCATTCACTTTGCCAAATTCTGTTTTGACAGCGGCAACGGCCGTTTCCATCTCCATCAAATTGGTCACATCGGCACTTAGAGGCAAAACCTCTGCGCCATATGATTCCAACTCTTGTACTTGCCGAATGCGTTGGCTTGTTTTATCTTGTGGGCCATGTGTGGCTAACCAATCCGCCCATTCAGCCTTTGGCGGCAAAGGCGAACGCCCAAGCAATACTAATTTGGCTTGTGCACTTTTGGCCAAATGACGCGCCACCACAAAGCCAATACCGCCAAAACCACCAGTAATTAAATAGACACCCTCAGAATTGAGAAGGGGTGGTCTATTCTCGTTTTTAGCGAGCGGTGTGGCTTCAAATTGCTGCACCCATCTTGTCTGCCCACGATAGGCAACGGCCGTATCCGCAACATGGCCCCTCACCTCGGCGAAAAGTTGATCATAAAACTTTCTCTCCTGCCAAGAACCTT
>JBNKHS010000022.1:0-20229 GCA_050290485.1 Promineifilaceae bacterium (SeqCode)
GGTTGGAACCAGTCCACAGGTAAACGATCTCAATCTAACCGTAGCGAACAACGGGAAACAGTATCGTGGCAATCACTTTAGCGGGCAATGGAGTGCAGAAGGTGGCAGCGGCGATATAGCCAATAATTATGAAGCTGTTTTCCTACCCACAAACACATCTGGGCAAATCGATCTCACCATTACGGCCGTTCAAATAGCTGGTGATGGTGTTCCCAATTTTGGGGATGAAACCGATCAGGACTTTGCTTTGGTTTGTTACAATTGTGCTGTCGCGCCCGACTTTCACTTGACAATCAATCCGCAAGATATTGCTATTTGCCAAACGGAAAAACAAACCAATCTCACTATCGATATTGCATCTATTGCTGGTTTTTCGGAGGAGGTTGCCCTTAGCATAAACAATGTGCCCTCTGGGTTAAGCACCAATTTCGCGCCTGTTTCAGTGACCCCGCCACAAAGCAGTCAACTGACATTAGCAAACATTGCTGGCATTCCATCGGGAAGCTATCAAATGTTCATTAATGGCACGTCTACCAATCGCACGCATCAGATCCCTCTTTGGTTACATCCCGTAGCAACATCTCCAGCCCCCATCGCCTTATCGAAGCCAGAAAATGGTGCCGTCGACGTGGCAATCAATCCGACGTTTACCTGGCAAGCAAACGATTTAGCAACATCCAGTTATCTTGAAATCGCGACAGATGCTGCATTTACCGATGTTATCTATTCTGCCTCTGTTCAGGGCAACAGCCATCGGCTAACAACAATCGGGCTCAATGTTGAGACAACTTATTATTGGCGTTTAACGACAAACAATGCTTGTGGCGAACGCGTTTCCACAATAAGACAATTCACCACCAAAGAAACATGGCCTATTTTGTTGGTGGATGACGATTGGGGCAGTTTATATCACCCCATCCTCGATCTCAATGTGGAAGGCAGATACCTTTCTGCGCTGAGTCAAATTGGTACTTATTTTGACTATTGGAATGTTGAAGCAACAGGAACAGAACCAGATACGGCCGTTTTAGACCAATATGACGCAGTTATTTGGTTCAGCGGGGACGCTTACAAAGTATTCTTGACGCCTATCGCTGGTCCATCGGCAGCCAGCGAACCCATTTTGCAATCATATCTCAACAACAAGCATTGTTTACTCCTAACTAGCCAGGAATATTATTATGATCGCGGGCTGACAACTTTTATGCAGGAGTATCTGGGTGTTGCGCAAGTTCAAGATGATGTTAGCCAAACGAGTGTAACCGGCGTCGGTGATATATTTGGCAACTTAGGCACACATCCTTTGGATGGCGTTGCGGGCACAGGTACGGCCGATCCGGATGTATTGATTCCCAATGCATTGGGACAAGTTGGTTTTATTGGTAGCAGCAAGGACGCAATTGGCGTTTATAAAGAAACGGAAACATATAAAACAGCTTATTTAGCATTTGATCTCGCTGATATTGATCACGATCCGATGGTAACGATTTTGGAAGACTTTTTGCATTGGTGCCAGGGTGAAAATAACTTGTCCACAGACAGCGAATTTATCTATCTGCCTATGGTTGTAAAAAGATAATGATCTGGCACAAATAATGGGACACATATTGAAAGTTAAAACGCTATGAAATAAGGTAGGATAGGGCTATGGAATTATTGTCGAAATCAGAGTTACAAACGGCCGTTCATGCAGCCTTAAAAGCATGGGGGGACTTGGCAGGAACAGCAACCAATTTGCTTGAACCTTTGTTGTTGGTGCAACAAGCGAGAGCCCAAGCAAATGGGGACAGCCCCACCACCCGTCGCCTGGCAACAAACCAGGTTTTACTGAATGGCATTGAAACGATGGAGGAACAAGAGATTTCTGGCAGCGAGATCCTTAGATTACGCTTTATGGAAGACAACACCATCCTGATGGCGGGGAATAAGCTGAGTCTGACAGAAGATCAAACAAAACGACATCAGCGTGAAGCGATCAACAATTTGACCCAAATCATTTGGGATCATGAAATGGCCATCCGGCAAGAACAAATTCAGCTGATGCAAGCAAATTTAATGCCGTCCGGCTACAACCAACTCTTTGGAGTAGACACCCAGGCGGCTGAACTGGTTTCTCTACTGCAAAAACAAGATGCGCCATGGGTAATTGCGCTTGTAGGAATCGGAGGCATTGGCAAAACATCCTTGGCCGATACGGCCGTTCGGCAGGCCATTCAACAATTTCAATACCGACAAGTGGTTTGGTATCGCGTCAGTCAGACCAAAATCGAGCTGGGGGAACAAGAAAACAAGCGTCCCAAAGATATCATCCTCCATGAATTGGCAAAGAAGCTTTGTCCCAACTTGCCCCAAAACGCCTCGTTCAATCAATGCAAAGCCCAACTCAATCAAACATTGAAACAGATTCCTCATTTAGTCATTATCGACAATATAGAAACGGATAACGAAGTGGCATTCCTGCCCGAAGAATTGGCTGAATTAGCCAACCCTAGCAAGTTTTTACTCACCACACGCGTCCGTTTACCTGCCTCCACTTCTGTTCATAATCTGACACTGAGTGAGCTGTCCCTTGAAGATGCCACCAACCTATTACGCCACCAAGCACAAGCCATCAATTTACAAGAGTTGGCCAAGATTCCAACAGAAGTGGTTGAGCAAATTTATGAAGTAACTGGGGGGAATCCATTGGCCATGAAGCTGGTTGTGGGGTTAACGGCCGTATTGCCTTTACCACAAATTTTAGAAGACTTAACCCAGGTACACACATCAGAAATAGAGGAAATGTACCGTCGTATTTACTGGCGTGCCTGGCGGAACCTTGACGAAAATGCGCAAAGTTTGTTAGAAATGATGCCCATGTCAGCGGGCATCGGTATGAAACCCGAGCAAATACAGGCATCTGTCGACTTATCCGACTCAGAATTCTGGACAGCAATCAAAACACTTGTCAATCGCTCTTTACTAGAAGTCCGTGGCACCATTATGGAGCGACGGTATGGCATTCATCAGCTGACCAACACCTTTCTGCAAACAGAAATCATTCATTGGCCTGAATAATCTTTCCCCTTATACAGACAACAAAAAACGGGTATTGGAACACATTCCAACACCCGTTTTTATTTACTTACCCGGCACAACTACCAGATGATGTATTGGGGCAATCACCTGCATAAGCAGGGCCAGCCACCGGCAAAACAAGCAAACAACTGATGGCCAATGCAGCTAAAACCAGACGAATTTGGGACCATTTTAAAGTTAACATCACGACTCTCCTATATAAGGTGTCGACTCTTGGAAAACGGCGCGCCAAGCAAGGGTGAAATCCTGCTCCTCAAGAGATCCTCAAGAGTCGTGACTGATAAAATTTTGTTTCAGTTAATCAGTTATCGCTAGCAACAAACAAAGCATACGCGACCTTGATTCTGAAAAATGGGTACAATTTGCGCCATTTTTTGGTCCCTTCTGCTCAGCCCCAAAATCCCCCGACTTTGCCCTACATCCGCACACATCTGCCCCACTAGCGCACCTGCAATCACTTATTCTTAAGCGCATACAGTTCCAGTCGCTTCAGAGCACATCGGCAGCAACCATATTTTTGTTGTCGATATGCTCTGGTTGGGAAGGGCATCAGCTTTGTGTCCGCGACAAAGTGGGAACGTCACATTAGAAGGAAGACCATGCACCTGGCAAAACAGAAAAAAGCCCCCAATATATTGATATTAACCGCGCCTTATTTTGATGAAACGGCCGTTGTCACTTGTGTCTCCATGTTGCGCGAGGCTGGCTATGCCGTCGTTCTGGTAAATAATCGCTCGGTAATGGCCATTGGCACATATGGCATTACCATCCAGGCAGACATCACCTTAGGCCAGACAGAACAAATCGCCATCGACAAATGCAAACTCCTGATCATTGCTGGCGGACAAAAGCCCGCAGCTAAGAACTTATCCGATCCACGCACTCATCAACTGATTAAACAAATTTTAGAATCAGGTGGGGCCATTGCCATCATGGCCAATGCTTACGCCGTCGCTGTGGAAACAGGTGTTTTAACCGGGGAATATGCCCATCGAATTTACAAACAAGGACAGCAAGAAACGGCCGTGTTTGTGCAACAACTCATTAATTTGATAACGGCCGTTTAAATATTCGATTTAAAAACACAAAGGAGAACCAATATGTCTACATATATAAAAAACAAAACAGTGATCATCATGTTAACCCTTCTGTTTCTATTACTTACTGCATGTGGAGGGGAAGAACCAACAGATACGATTACAGATCAGGCATCTGAACAGGAATCAGTAACTCAAGAAAGGGCGGTTTCTGAATTAGAAAATGTTGAAAAGGCTGTTGTGCAAATTGTAGCGACAGGTAGCTTTAAAGATCCAGAAGAAGGTTCACAATTGAACTCCGCTGGCTCAGGTTCAGGATTCATTATCGATCCGTCTGGGATAGCAATTACAAATAATCATGTTGTAACTGGAGCCTCCTTTCTAAAGGTCTATATTGAGGGCGAGGAGGAACCCCGAAACGCAAAAATTGTTGCCGTCTCGGAATGTTCAGATTTAGCCATAATTGATGTCGAAGGTGACGGATTTTCCTATTTGGAATGGTATGAAGATGACATCAAAGTCGGCATGGATGTTTTTACAGCAGGCTTCCCTCTAGGTGATCCCGAATTTACGCTGACAAAAGGTATTGTCTCTAAAGCAAATGCCAATGGCGAAACATCATGGGCATCTATTGATAAGACGATTGAACATGATGCAACCATTAACCCTGGTAATTCTGGGGGTCCCTTAATCACGGAAAACGGACAAGTTGTAGGCGTAAATTACGCAGGATCGAATAGTACGAATCAATACTTTGCGATTTCCCGAGATGAAGTTTTTGGCATGTTAGATACTTTGTTATCAGGTGAAGATGTGAATTCCATCGGTATAAACGGATATGCGCTAACCAGCAAATTGGCGGGAGGGTTAGGTATTTGGGTCTCTTCTGTTGATGCCGGATCCCCAGCCTCTACTGCGGGGGTTCAACCCGGAGACATTATTTTCAAGTTACAGGGATTTAGCCTTAAAGATATTTCTACAATGGAGGAGTATTGCAACATTATCAAAAGCCATGATGCCAATTCAGTTATTTCTATTGAGGTCGTGCGAATCGGCGGTGATGATGCGGAAATTTTAAGTGGCGAGTTAAATGGAAGTGCATTGCAAGCAGATATGACAATTCCATTAAGCGCGGACGGGCAATCTGATACTTCAAGTGCGGGAAGCAGCGTATCACAGACAAGTAATTCTGGCACAGCATCCTTCAATATCAATCTAATTCAAAATCCGGGAAATGAAGAACCGCTTGTGAATGGCGAAATTACATATTGGGAAGAGGTTGCGGGCAATAATTGGGGACAAAATTCGGAAGTACCAGTTTATGAAGGACGTGCTTATTTTGACGCTGGTGAAGCTGGCCAATATGCCATTCTACAACAAGATATTGATGTTTCTGGTTTTGCTGGAACGATTGATCAAGGTAATCAAAAATTCAACTTTGTTGCTTATATGCGATCTTACCCAGCACAACCTTTTGTACCGGTTGATAGTGCTCAGGTTTTTGTCGAATTTTTAGATGCAGATGGTGAGGAACTCGATACAGTAAAGTCGGAGGAGTATTTTTCGACAGAAAGTTGGGTGGAAGTCGATGATGATTTGTTAGCACCTTCTGGAACACGTTGGATTCGCATTAGTTTAGTTAGCACAAAATATGGTGGCTATGACAGTGATGGTTATTTTGATGAATTGTCGCTGATTGCCTTGCCATAGAGTCCAGATAACGGCCGTTTCCCATCCACACAAGCCAGGAAAATAGCATTTAAAGTTAAGGAGAAATCATGCAAAAAATAAATATACCAAAACTATTTCTGATACTTGGGGCCATCGGTATCACGCTTATGGGATTCATCTTGCAGCCTCTATCCGTTAGAGCTGAATCGGAACCCAACGATTCATTTGCAACTGCAGATGCACTATCAGTTGGCCTTCCCAATGCTGAAGTTGGAGCCACTTTAACAACTAACGATTACGATTATTATTCATTTACGGCCGTTGCGGGACGTACCTATGTCATCGAAACGTATAACATTCAAGGAACTGGCGGCGGACACGCAACTGGGCTTTATCTCTATGACAACAGTCAATCACAAATAAAAGATGATCGCTATGGCAATAACGGAACAGGCAATGCCAATGCCCGCATCGTGCATACCTTTTCCACAACAGGTACCTACTATATTTTGGTCAAAGATGATGCGTCTTATAATTGGGCGGGAACCTATTCCTTACGCATTTTGCCCCAACATGACGAACCGGACGCAGCTTGGGATGCCAATAATGACAACGAACCCAATGATGTACGCCAATTAGCCAATAAAATTCAGGTCGGCTTAAACAATGCCCAAACACATCAACTATTCAACCATTCCAGTTATGTAACCGCTAACTCAGATTACGATTATTATTACTTCACCGCAGAAGCCAATCGGACCTATGTCATTGAAACATATAACATTCAAGGAGGATCCCACGCCACAGGTTTGTGGCTTTACAACGATAGCGGATCAGAAATTGTCAATGATCGCTATGGCAATAATGGGACGGGAAATGCCAATGCCCGCATTGTGCATACTTTTTCCACAACAGGCACTTATTACATTTTGGTCAAAGATGATGCATCTTATAATTGGACAGGCACCTACTCCTTACGCATTTTGCCAAAATATGATGAACCCGGCGCAGCGTGGAATCAAAGCACGTACGAGCCCAATGATGAATTGGTCTTAGCCAACACATTGTTAGTCGGTCCTGAGCATGGACAGTCACGGCAACTATTCGATCACTCAAATTATGTAACGGCCGATTCTGACTATGATTACTACCGATTTACGGCCGTTGCCGGGGAAACCTATCTCATTCAAACATATGGCATTCAGGCAACTGGGCGTGCAACAGGTTTATGGCTTTACAACGCATCAGGTACTGAGCTAAAAAATGACCGCTATGGCGATTACAGCACAGGAACCGCAGCAATCGAATATACCTTTAGTACATCTGGAGATTATTTTATCCTTGTAAAAGATAGCCAATCAACGAATTGGACAGGTCCGTATTCCGTTCGGATTTGTGCCCAATCATGTGCAGAATCTGTGTATTTGCCAATGATTATTAAATAACGGGACATTTTCAGGAATAACGGCCGTTTTCTTCATGCCATTATAGGTGCAGTCAAAAAGGAAACGGCCGTATCCCCCAACTATCCTCTCGTAACTATTCAACCAACTAAACCCATCTATAAACGCACCTTCCCTTTTGTAAAAAACAACAGTTCAAAATCAATTCAAGCTATGAATACGGCCGTATTCGTCATCGTTACCACCATTGGAACCAAAAATATAGACGCGCAAAGCAAAGGACGGGGCGTTACGCAGAGCGCGTCTATATTTTTGTGTTTTTATAAGCTATAATGCTATCAGTAAACGAGGTGGATTGACTGTAAAATCAATTGGAAATTAGAAAGCAAAAAACGATGTCCTCCCCCAATTTTTGCAAAGCATTTGGTTGAATTTTCCAGAAACAATGTGTAGTGAAACACTTGACCTCGACTGGGAGCTATAAATGTAATAAATGAAGAGAACTCCCGCAGCACCTTATCAGGAGAGCAAGTATGACCTCCAATCCGCATCAACCCCCTTTGTTAAATTCAAAATCAAGCCTGCATCTTCTTTGGCAAAAATTAACTGACCCGGATAACGCAATTGAAGAAGTTGGTCTCCGTCATCAAGCGAGATTGCTATCAGCGCTTTTACTGGTTGCCCTTGTAACGGCCGTATCTGGAACTATCGTTGCGATCATGCTTTCCACGCCAATCATTGCGATCATATTAGGTACTGTATCCCTTGGATTAGGAATGAACTATGGTTTAAGCCGCACGAAGTATTATCACGTGAGCGTCGGATTGAGCATTGGCTTGCTGACGATCGCTCCTTTTGTTTTAACGGCCGTATTAATTGAATACGCAAACGAAACCGCCCTCAGTCAATTAAAATGGCTCATCCTAAGCATCATTCTGGGCAGCTTATATTTATCAGCAAAAAGAATGATCATCCTCATTACTGTCATCTTTGTTACTATTCTTTGGGCCACACTCATTGTTTACAATATACCACTTGCTTTCATTGCCGATACGCTTGTATTTTTCCTCTCAACTTCAACACTGATTTTTGGCACTGTCCATTACCGAAATTTGATCGCCCGTAAAAGACAAACCCTCCTCGAATCATCTGCCCATAAACAAATAGAAATCAATCAAGCCTTACAACAAGAAATTAGCAACCGGCAGCAAAGTGAAAAAACCTTACGACAACAATCAAAACAGCTAGAATCATTGCATCAAATAGGCTTAGAACTAACAGGAGAATATGATCTAGACACTCTACTACAATCTATAGTTACCAAAGTGACTGTATTGCTCAACGCAAAACGAAATGGGTTTTGGCTTTGTCAACCAGAACATAAATCACTCCGATTAGCGGCCACGAGTAACATTAACCAACCTGCAGTAGGAACCATAATTAAATATGGTGAAGGATTGGCAGGAAAGATCGCAGAAAGTGGGCAACCGCTCATTATTGACGATTATCTTGCATGGGAAGGAAATTTATCAACGTTTGCCCAAACGGCCGGACATGCAGCCTCGGCGGGAGTGCCCGTTTACATAGGAAAAGAAATACAAGGTGTTTTAAGTATTACAGCACAACCCGATTATCAATTTACCCAAGCAGATATTCAACTGTTGACCCTATTTGCAGCACAAGCGTCAGTTGCTATCCAAAATGCTCAATTACATGATGAAACACAACAATACACAGTTCAACTAGAGCAAGAAATTATTGAACGCAAACAAATTGAAGAAGCCTTGCGCATCCGTGAACGTGAAATGCAACTGTTTCTAGAAAAGTTGCAAGCTTTGCATGAGGTAGGCATTGAATTAACGCGAATAGATTCTTTTGATGACCTTTGTCTTCAGGCAGTTGAATTAGGCAGAGAGAAACTGGGGTTTGATCGTTTGGGGTTACTGCTCTACGACAAAGACACAAATATGATGTTGGGCACATTTGGCACAGATGATCAAGGGGACATTCGAGATGAACGATATTTTCGCCAAGAAGTAGATCGCCCTCAAATTTTAGAGGTGCTAAACAGCCAATCCCGACTTGGCTTTTGGGAACAAACAGAACTGCTGGACAAACATCAACCCATTGGCCGTGGGTGGAATGCAATGGGCGTTTTGTGGGATGGTCATGAAGGTATCGGTTGGCTGTCGGCAGATAATTTCATCAAAAAAGAACCACCCCATACCTATATGTTAGAGATATTAACATTATATGGAGCCACATTGGGGCATTTAGTGGCGCGACATCGTGTCGAAGAAGCCTTACAGCAGGAAAAAGAAGAAGTCCGACAATTTCAGGAGAAATTGCAAATATTACATGAGATCACCATTACCCTCTCTCGTACCAAAACATTAGATGAACTATATCATCAAGCCATCGAACTAGGCCGTAATCAGCTAGGGTATGATCGCTTGGGTCTACTCCTTTATGATAAGGACGCAAATATAATGGTGGGCACATATGGCACAGATGATCAGGGAGAAATTCGAGATGAACGAGACTTCAGGGGCGAACTTTATCCACCTGAAATTGTGGATATTTTAGCAGGGCAAAAACGGCTAGGATTTTGGCAAGAAGCATCGATAAGAGATATGGGGCAACCAATTGGCCAAGGATGGAATGCAATGGCTGTTTTGTGGGATGGTCACCAAGGAATTGGCTGGTTGGCAACGGACAATTTTCTCAAAAAAGAACCGCCACTAACCTATATGTTAGAGTTAATAACATTATATGGAGCCACACTGGGACATTTGGTCACACGGAAACGAGCTGAAGAAATGCTGCAAAAACGGGCACAACATCTTGCCTTACTCAATGACATTACACACACCACCTTGCAGGCTTCAAACTTTTCATCCATGTTGCAAACTTTAGCTGATAGGTTGGGAGAACTCATAGATGCTGATAATTGTTTCATCACCCTCTGGGATGATGATCTAAAAAAGACGATTCCAATGGCAGGATACGAACTGGGAGATGATACGAAGCCAAACGTTAAACTTGAACCGGGTGAACGCACAATGACAGAATCTGTTCTAGAAGCAGGACGACCATTGGTTGCTGAGGATGTTTATCATTCCCCATATCTAAGCCCCAAAATAGCAGCACAGTTTGCAACTCGCTCACTCCTAGGCCTGCCATTAATAGCAGGTAATCAGAAATTAGGGGTAGCACTGATCTCCTTTAACGAACCCCATTCATTTACAGAGGATGAAATACGTCGCGGAGAACAAGCAGCCGGACAAATCTCCTTAGCCTTGGCACAAGCACAACTACAAGAACAACTACATGAATACACAATCGATTTAGAGCAGAAAAATCAAGAGTTACGCGATTTTAACCATGTTGTCTCTCATGACCTGCAAGCCCCACTGCGTACCATTACGGCGTTTGGGGATCGCGTTTTGCATAAATACGCTGATGTTCTAGACCCGAGAGGATATGATTATTTGGAACGTTCCGTTAATGCTGCCAGCCGCATGCAAATTTTAATACAAAATCTATTAACCCTTTCACGCGTTAACTCTAAAGCTCAACAATTTACAGATGTGGATCTTAATCAGGTTATTCAGGATGTGCTATCTGATCTTGAAGCACAAATTGTAGAGAGTGGGGCAACTATCGATACTGAAAATTTGCCAACAATCTCAGCGGATGAGATTCAGATGCGCCAATTATTTCAAAATCTAATTGGCAATGCTTTGAAGTTTCAACGCACAGATATAGCCCCACATGTTCAAATTCGGGTGGAAGAAGAAAGAGCAAAATGGTGCAAAATTTTGGTGAAAGATAATGGCATTGGGTTTGATGAGAAGTATGCAGAGCAAATCTTTGACATGTTTCAACGCCTTCATACAGGCAAAACCTATGCGGGTACGGGAGCGGGGCTAGCTATTTGTCGCCGGATTGTTACCCGTCACTCTGGAGAAATAACGGCCGTTAGTCAACCAAATCAAGGAGCGACATTTATTATAAGGCTTCCATTATCCGACTCTCATTGAGCCCTATGATATCTATCAGGAGTAAAGAATATGAGTTGGGAACCGTTCTCATGATAGTGTAAAAAGTACACACCACAATCATGATCAAAAAGTGCATCCTGCACTACAATATACTTAATTAAAGCCAATCCTTTTTCTTCATGTATATAATCATCGCGACAACACTCAACAACATGATCAAAAGTGTGTATTGATATCCGTAAGTATTTTGTAAAAATGGCATACGGGCAAAATTCATACCATATAACGAAGCTAAAAACGTAATAGGGAGGAAAATGGTAGAAACAACTGTCAAGATATGCATTACACGATTAGACCGATGAACTTCAACAATTACTAAACGAGCCGGCTTGCCGATTATTGACTTTGGTTGGGGCAGGTGGTGTTTGTGGTCACTGCAAACCTCATTTACTGTAAGTATCAGTAGACCGAAATTGATTATCTAATCTCCCCCATTAGAGCACATTAGCGCATTTGTTGCTTTAAGAGTTCCGGTAGTTGACCAACATATGTAATAACCAATCGTTGGCCAGCTCGAGTAATGGCCATATACAATTTACGCGTATTATCTCGCACCAATTCCATTCGCTCTTCTTCGGACATACGAACACTGTTTTCCATCTCATAAAGGGCATGAATACCGAGCAAAAAAACAATAGGACTTTCTAATCCAGTTGCCGCATTCAAAGAACAGACCCGAATTTGGTTTTTAGGGTTTTGTTGGCTAGGGTCAACAGCTATATGACTACCGAAAACATTATTTAAACGAGTAATGATTGACAATACCCCCTCCCTTTTGGCATGAATCACAAGAATGTCTTGCCAAGGAACACCATGCTGCTGTAGTTCCCGAATTTCATTGATCACACGGGTAATTTCATCTTGCTCACTAGTCAGGGGAATAACAACGGGTAATACGCCATGGGGCATATTGTATACATCTGGGATAACAATATCTTCTTTGTCATCGGGGAACCGCGTCCGATACAATAATGTCGCAAAATCCAAAATTTCACGTGTGGTTCGATAACTCTTCGTCAATCGATGAACACGCCCACGCACTTCCAGACCACTCGATAACCAAGATTGCCCCCGTTTTAAAAATCCTTGACTGGTATCAGCAACCAAGAAGAGATGCCCATACTCAGGTGTCAAAATTAATTTAATAAACTCAAACCAAATGGGGGCGAAAAACTGAGCCTCATCTACTAAAATAATATCATAACGTGGTAAAGCAACCTCATGGTCGTGCCAAAATCGCCAAAGCTGTCGTGGCACATCCCCCCAATCCATCAAATGCCGCCGTCTCAATTCTTGATGATAACGCTCCATCGCCTGATACATGCGACGACGCATGGACTCTCCAAGCGCAAAGCCTTGTCCGGTACGGTCGGCGGCCAAATAATCATCAAGACAAAACAAGAGCCTATCTTTGTACCAATCAATTTCATCGAGCAGCATATGTTCAGAAACGGCCGTATCTCGTAATTGTGTGTGCCATATTTGCGTGACCAATTCCAAGCGATCGCGATACCGAATTATTTTTTGCCATTTGTCTTTTGGCCAATGATGGTAGCACCATCCCATAAACCGATGCACCGACACACCTGTATCACCACTGCTTAAGCGTGCATAGCGACGACGTAAATCATATGTCAAGGCTCGATTATGGGTGAGGATCAAAATTTTCTTTTGTGGAAACAAGCGACGCAAAACAAAAGCACGATACAAAACAATTAACGATTTCCCACTCCCCGCAACCCCATTAATCAGGCGTAGTTGAAAATCATTCGCTGTTTCTTGCCCCACATCAGACAAATTCAAATCCAATTTCAAGGCAAACTCTTGATCATAATCCAGCAAATATGAAGCCAAACCAGCTTCTGTATGACGCTCAAGAGGTTTGCGCACCGTAAATGATGGCGGAACAAGCACTTCTGGCGTAAAGTACGCACGCAGTTCATCGATTTGATCGACGTCAAGAGATTGAGAAAGATGGTCTTCTACCCAAGTTGTAAACTTGACAGGACTTAACAACTCTTTCCCCACCCACTCAAACTGGGAAGACATTTTTTTTACCGATTGTATTTGCTTTGCTGATAAATTTGGAAAAAGAATAGCCGAAGGCACAGTGTAATCATCTTCCATATTTGCAAAGAAAAAAGCCAAAGACCTTTCCTCAAATACCCCAACCGGCTCAATTTCTACCCCAAACAAATCAGGCTGTTGCATCCTTTGCACATCTTGAGAGGTTGCCCTTGAAATAGAAAGAAACAAAAGTTGGGTCTTTTTGATAAGCAAAAAGTCAGGACCAGGATTATCAGGATCATGCAGTGCAGGCAATCGTTGGATGATGAGGAAGTGATCAGGTAATTGTTTTAACAGATTGGCTATACGAATAAGTTCAGGCGAAGACCCTGGTAATGGTGTCGCGGGAATAAGTTTGGCCATATGCTTACCAACTACTCTCCCATACGACTGGGGAGATTTCATGAATATCGGGAATATAGGTACAGTTTTCCAACAGATTCTCGAAAAGCAGAATGTTTTGCTGCCAAGTGGTATTTTGTGTGGTCGCATTCAAAACAAAACGACTACCAATAATGATCAGCTTTTTTCGTGGGCGGGTAATGGCCACATTTAAACGCTCCGGCTGAAAGAAAAAATCAGCAACATTGGCAGCAAAGCCGGGATTAGATGTTGTCAAGGAGATAATAATGACATCCCGCTCTTGGCCTTGCATGCGTTCAACGGTATCAACGATCAATTGCTGCCGAATAGCAGGTTCAGCCACATAAGTGCGCAACAAGTTACGTATCAGCCGACCTTGGGCACGGTATGGAGCAACAACGCCAATTTCTGGGGCAGGTATGCCGCAATTGAGTAAGTTAATGATCAAATCAACAACCGCATTTGCCTCTTTTTGACTGTATGTTTTTGTATTACGATGCGCTAAATCCCAAAACACCATCGGCTTGTTGGCATCTAGAATATCAGATAATCTCTCGGGCAACACCGGATATTCAAGGCGACGTGTGGCGGCCATCGATACGGCCGTTAACTGCTCATCATAAAATTGTCGGCTCGGCCATTGGGTCAACACATCATTCAGCCGATAAGTCTCCGTAAGCATCGTGTCAAAACCACGATCAGCTAAATGTGCGAATATCGATTCGCGCAATGCCCCACCCGTTAGGCGTCTTGTTAACACCGGCGGCATCTGTTTTTGATCGCCAAAGAAAATGTACTTCTCTCCAGCCAGCATCCCCATCACGGCTAAAGGCAATGTGATTTGGCTCGCCTCATCAAATATAACGGTTTCAAACTTTACCCCGCTTAAGCGCTTCGTTTGCGTTGCAAATGGTGTTGCCCCCACAATGTACCCTTTGCTTTCCGCCGCTAATGGTGAGAGATGAAAGGTTTCATAATTATTGGGTTGCAGATCACTGGCCTGGATTGGATGTCCAATTTTGATCACGGGAATATCTTGCCCTTGCTTATAGACTGCATTCAAAGCATTGTTGATGGCTCGATGGGTAAAGGAACAAATCAGCACACGCTCCCCAGTTTTGGCCAAAGCACGTGCCAGGCTTGCCAAAACACGCGTTTTGCCTGTGCCCGGCGGCCCTTGCACAAGATAAGCCAAATCGGTTGCATATGCATTGGCCAGCGCTTCACTTTGACTCCAATTGAGGTTAAGGTCTTCCCCAATTTCTAAACCACGCGCATACCATACAGGATCAATATCTGGGCTATTTTCTCCCATGAGCAAGGGCAAAATCTGGGTCCGACCAACATCCGTGTCTCCAGCATTCGCCAAAGCTGTCAAAATATAACTGCTTAAATCAACAAACCCTATATCTAATACCCATCCTTCCCTTTCCGTAAACACCTCATACCAATCAACCAGCTGATCGGTGGCAATGACAAGCTCTGTCTCCTCATCCTCAACCAGATTTACCATGACACTATCATGAGCAAAGGGGTCATCACGATTCAAACATAAAATATCACCGGGGCGAAAGCGAGAAATATTCCGAGTACAAGATAATTCAACCAACCCATCTTTGCGAATCTCTTTGACGCTAACTTGATCAATCGCATACCCATCAAGCACACGATTAACTAAAGGCTGACGCCATCGTGCATGGATTTGCTCTCGTTGGGCAATGGTCTCGTCTAATACAAGATCGCGTAATCCTTTTAAAAATTGGGATTGAGGCAATTTGTCATTTTGATTTGCGGATTGATTTATTTGAGCAGATGACATTAAAAACCTCCACTGCAATCAGTGTAGATCATCAGGATATATTATTTTCACGCAGCCAGCTTTTTATGTATCTCCACCATCGACAATGTATCGAGATGACAGTAGGCTAGCAATTGGGAAATAAGATCTTCTTTTACGGCCGTATTTTCCTCTCGAATCATCGCCTCCCACACCACCTGCGCCTGAGTACCATCTTGTACAGCTAACAGTTTGTAACTCAGGGAGGGTATAAGGACAGGCAAAACCGATTTGAGTGAATTTGATCCAGCAAAGCGGTAATCGTGGTAATGCTTCTTGAAAATGTCTAGCTGATCCCACAGACGGTTAATCATATCCTGTAAACGAGGGGCATACGCGGGCAAGTGTTCAGCCAATTCTTGCAGTCGGCCACGCTCAAAGGTGGCAAAGTAAACTATAATGCTGCCTGTTTCCCCGATATCGTTCAGCAGCGCTTCAGTTAACGGCCGTCTAGGATCATCTGCGTTCGTATGCAAATATTCGCTGTGTGTCAGGGTTCCATCCGCATCGAGACGATGACAGCTATATTGGAAGGGAATCTGCTGATACGGTTTGCTGCCTTCAAATTGGGGAATCGGATGGTCGATTGTTTCAAAATCAAAAAAATACAGCGGGTACCTAAGGCTGTCTAATGCAGTTTGAATGGCTGGGCGATCAATATCAATGGCTTCGCTGATATAAAAGTCGACAAACGCTCGTTGTGTGTTCGTCATTGGAAACGATTCAGGAACATCCTGTAGGTAGAGTGCCCCATTTGCTTGCAGTTGGTCTTCTTTTTGCTGATTCAGACGGGGAATATCATAAATGGTCATCCCTTCTATATCTTGCCAACAATACTCATAAAAACGACAGCGATACGGCCGTTTACAATGTCGTCCGATATGCACATCTGGATATTGTGTTTGTGCGAGTTGCATTCGCATTTGTACAATGTCATCAGCAACTTCTGCTTGCCAGGTACGCACCTGTGGGGTGACATCAACAGTTGTAAATAGATCGGCTAAATCTGGATAACGACAATCTCGATTGAGATGGATCACACTAGCTTTGGCAATTGGAATCCCCGCCTGTTCACAGACAAACAGCTGAAAAGCCAAATCGGGCAAATGTTCATCTTTAACCGATGTGCTTGATTTCACTTCATAGAGATGCCACCCATCGTCTATCTTTTGCAAAATATCGACCTTAACAAGCATATCCGCTGCAGCCAAGGTTGCTTGAAACAAAGTATCTGCCCCGGCAACAATTGCCTCTGTGGTCAGTGGAACCATCTCTTCAGGATGGATACGATAAGGAATTAAACGGCCGTTTGGGAATAATTCCCGTGCCTTTTTATCGACAACTTGCCCATTAAGCATACGACGCAGAGAAGCAGGGTCAGGTGCCGACTTGAGTAAGGGTGTATGTTCGTCTAACCATGCCTGTTTTGGGCATTGGACAAAAGCGAGATAAGTTGTTTTGGTTAACATGCCCACCATCATCTCTCCAAGACTGGTTGCAGCTGGATATACGCCCCTCTATTCTACTCTTCTCTATCGATCATGTCTTGATCGTGATCAATAATACAAATACGGCCGTTTCACTCCACCGCAACAAACATGCCCTCTCTCTAAGATTTCTCGTCAATTTAAGCGCTTCATTTTGCAACAAAACAAGATCTCCGGCGTATAGATAACTGAAATGTGAAATTAATCACAACCAACAAATTCTCATCGTTGTCACCACTACTTTTGCATGAGGTATTATTGATGACCCACCCTAATTTATCTTCTTATCAGGGTGCGTTGGTAAATTCGCGCACCACCAAAATCAAATCGCTGACTGATTTTAGGCCCACATCAAACTTGGCAGAAAGAATCACCAAGGAAGCGAGTAAACAAACCTATTACACCATCCGCACCTTAGCTGATCGCGCAATGGCTGCCGATGCTTATCGCGCCTATGCCTATTTTCGTTGGGTTGATGATATGCTTGATCAAGATGGCATTGCCACCACAGATCGGCTTGCCTTTTTACATCGACAACAAGATTTGATGACCGATTGTTATGCTGGCAAACGGCCGTTTTCCCTGCAACCCGAAGAACAACTCCTTGCCGATTTAATCGCTAACCACCCGACTAAGCATTATGGTTTGCACCTATATCTTGATCAAATGATGGCCGTGATGGCCTTCGATGTGCAACGAAAAGGCAAGCTCATTTCATTAGGTGAGCTAAATGACTATACGCACTCTTTAGCTGTCGCTGTAACCGAAGCGCTGCACTTCTTTATTGGTAACGGGCAAACATCACCACAAGATGAAACACGCTATTTAGCTGTCACCGGCGCGCACATCACGCATATGCTGCGCGATACGATTGAAGATACGGCCGTAGGTTATTACAACATTCCCGCAGATTATTTGGCTGCACACCACATCACCCCAATTGATGTACATCACCCCGCCTACTGCACTTGGGTAAAAAGTCGTGTCCATTTGGCACGCCATTACTTTCATCTAGGCCGCGCCACTCTACAACGTGTCGAAAATTGGCGCTGTCGTCTGGCCGGATACGCTTACATCGCCCGTTTTGCAGTCGTCCTCGATGCCATCGAAAAAGATGATTATTTTCTGCGTGAAGCGTATCCAGAACGGAAAAGTAAAAAGGCAGGCGCAAAAATGGCAGCTACGGCCGTTTCCCAAACATGTAAAAGCTTTATACACACCACACCACCAAATTATGCAGTCCAGGTGAATCAATGAACTTAGTAAACACCCCTACCGTTATTATTGTTGGCGCAGGCATTGCCGGCATTGCCACGGCAGCCCATTTAGCGCAGCAAGGCGTACACGTCACTGTCGTCGAAAAAAATTCTCGTCCCGGCGGGCGTTGTGATCGTTTTGAGCGCGAGAGACACCATTTCGATGCAGGCCCCACTTTGCTCGTGATGCGTTTGCTTTATGAGTCCGAATTTGCCTCTTTGGGCGAATCATTGCACGAGATGCTCGATTTACAACGTGTCGATCCCACCTATCACCTCATCTTCGACGATAACAGCAAACTCGCCATCACCTCAGATATGAAGTGTATGGAAGAGCAGTTAGAAAGAATGGAACCCGGTAGTTTTCGTGGGTTATTACGCTATCTCGATGAAGGATCACGTCACTATCATTTGGCGATAGAAAAACTGGTCAATCGCGATTTCCGCAGCGCAACTGAGTTTTTCTCATTAAACAATATTCCCCTCCTTTTCCAACTAAAACCGTTGGCTAAGCATTACGACCATATGGCACACTACTTCAAAAACCCACGTCTGAAGTCAGCTTTTACCTTCCAGGATGTCTATATGGGGCTCAGTCCATTTGCAGCGCCAGCTACTTTTTCGCTGATGCAGTACACCGAATTGGCGCATGGTGTTTGGTATCCTAAAGGGGGCATGTATCAAATTGTGCAAGCATTGATGACGATTGCGAAAAAAGCAGGTGTCGAATTTGAATTGGGAACGGCCGTTTCCCAAATCGCCATCAAAGGTGCAATGGCAAAAGGGGTTGTGCTGGAAGACGGCCGTTTTCTCAAAGCAGATGCCGTCGTTGCCAATGCCGACCTGCCCTACGTCTACCAAAATCTACTCCCACCAGATGGCCTTGCTGACAAGTTGCTGCGTAAACAGTTTTCCTGCTCCGTCATCAGCTTCTTCTGGGGCGTCGATAAACCCTACCCAGAATTGCCACCACACACCCTGTTTTTGGCCGACGATTATCGCGATAACTTCGACAGCATCATCAACGATTTAGGCTTGCCCCAAAACCCGAGTCTCTACATCCACGCCCCAACCCGACTTGACCCGACGATGGCCCCAGCAGGTGAAGATAGTATCACAGCAATTGTGCCCGTCGGTCATTTGGACAAAACAGGCGAACAGGATTGGCCTCAAATTCGTCATTTGGCCCGCGAAGCTGTATTCAATCGCTTAAACCAGCTAGGTATTAATGATTTGTCTGAACATATTAAATTTGAAGTTAACTACACCCCACTTTCGTGGCGTAAACGATACAACCTTGTCAAAGGATCGACGCATGGCTTGGGACACAATCTAACGCAACTCGGCTATCTGCGACCGCACAACCGACATGCAAAATACCATAATCTCTATTTTGCTGGCGCAAGTACGCATCCTGGCACAGGCGTTCCCACCGCATTGGTGAGTGGACGTTTAACGGCCGTACGTCTCCTTGAAGAAATAGGATTTTGCAATATTGTTCTACGATGAAGCCAGGATAGCAATGGTTACTTATCTGAACATCCGACACTAATCTGATGCTGATCATAACAACAAAGAATCTATGTGAGTATGCCTATCAAGGCCAGTGTTTGTGGGTAAGGTAGCACATTCAGAAAACGGCCGTATTCGAATAAAGAAAATGAAGGATGAAGTACCGTTCTCCTTTAATTGTTCTCTGTTGATTGTTGGTTGTTAGAAAACGACCCACAGCATTTGTCCTCCACTTATTCTAAATCGGGAATATCTGCTCGGGCCACAAGTAAGTTTAGACTGCGTGGTTGCTGAGGCACACGACTGATCAGGCCCTTTTTCTCTAAAGTCAAGACCACATTATGAACTGCGGCTGGGGTTGTTTGAAAATATTTTTGCATATCGCTGTGCGCTGGAGAACGGCCGTTTAGTTTGGTGTAATAGTAAATAAATGCTAAATACTGCCCCTGCTTTG
>JBNKHS010000023.1:0-19690 GCA_050290485.1 Promineifilaceae bacterium (SeqCode)
GTAAAGGTTGCTGACTGCCATGTCACTAAAATAGACGTAATCAAGGCCCCAAATACACCCAAGCACAAACCCGCGCCCATCATATATGCAAAGGTCCCAGCTGACAAATCACCTGATACAGAACCGGCAATAACAGGAGCCATTACCACAAGGGCAATTGGTACAAATATCACCGCCACTAGCATCGAGAATCCAATACCTATGAGACCAAACAAGATCGAAAGGATCAGAACTTCACTAGAGTTTTGCTTGAGCAAATCCCAACTGTGCGAGATAGATTGCAATGCGCCCATCTTGTGAATCATAATGCCACGGTAAGCAAAAGCATTAATGAAAGTTAGGAAGATACCCACAATCACAAAGATACAGCAAAGCAATATGATAAAAACAAAACCAAGTCCAAGCCCTGCGCCAAACGCCTCATCAAATGAACCACTCCCACCTGTACCTTGTTGGAAAGCAGCAGCGCCTGCCCCCACAAAAGTAAGCATCACAAACCCAAAAACAATGCCGATAAAAATAATCGTAGGAATGGCGAGCAAGAGGTTCATACCGATCAAGCTCCAAATCCGTTCGGTACCTGCAGAAAAGGCTTGGCCCAGGGTCATTTGCTTGCCGTTGCTAATTTTGTAAACGGCCGTAATCAAACCGCCACGCGCAACAAGACCCACAACCCACAAAATAAGGCCTATAATCATTGCAAAACAGATAACTGCAACCATAGCCCCACCCAAAAGCGCCAACTGCTCAGGGTCGAATGTCTCAGAACTCACATTGTTGCTGTAATTTGATGAAGAATTAGATCGAGAAGACGTTAAAGCTGCCAAAAAACCCAAGACCCATAAATACTTGTTCTCCCAAGTAATCTTCCAGCCTTGGCTAACTATTTGCCCATAATCCATGGTGTTACCCTCCGTGTAATTCGTAAAGATGTATAAACGTAACGCCCCATTAAAAAAATCGCCTTACGGATCAGTTACGTCTATACGTCTACACGTTTATACATTTCTTAATAATCAAACATTGATAAAAATATACTTACCAATACGCAAAACTGCAAAACACGTTGCACACCACCTGCTGCTCTACTCCCATTCAATCGTACCGGGAGGTTTAGAGGTAATATCCAACACAACGCGATTAACTCCATCAACTTCATTGACGATACGACGGCTGACATGGGCCAATAAATCATATGGCAGTCGTGCCCAATCTGCGGTCATAAAATCTTCGGTCGTCACCGCACGCAGTGCAATCACTTCCTGATAAGTACGGCCGTCTCCCATCACCCCCACACTCTTTACCGGCAACAATACGGCAAACGATTGCTGCGTACCTTGCTTTAACATTTCAGCTTTACGCAATTCCGACACAAAGATCGCATCCGCTTTACGCAATCGTTCCAAGCGATCCCATGTAATTTTACCCAAACAGCGAATCGCCAAACCGGGGCCAGGGAACGGCTGCCGCCACACAATGCTGTCGGGCAAGCCTAATTCAGTGCCTACGCGACGCACTTCATCTTTAAATAAATATTTCAACGGCTCAACAAGGTCAAAATGCATATCGTCGGGCAAGCCACCCACATTATGATGTGTTTTAATCACATGCGCATCTTTTTTGTCTTTACCTGCACTTTCAATGATGTCCGGATAAATCGTGCCTTGTGCCAAAAAGTCAATTTGGCCCAACTTGCGTGCTTCCCGCTCAAAAATGCGCACAAACTTCTCGCCAATGATTTTTCGCTTTTGCTCGGGATCAGTCACACTGTCTAACGCTTCCAAATACTCTTCTACAGCGTTGACCGCAATGAGCTTCATCTTTTGTTCGCGCTCAAAGGTTTCAATAACTTGTAACGCTTCCCCTTGGCGCAACATCCCGTGATCGACAAAAATACACGTCAGTTGTTCCCCAATTGCTTTATGAATCAGCGTGGCCACCACAGAGGAGTCGACACCACCGCTAAGACCCAACACAACACGGCCGTTTCCCACTTGTTCCCGAATTGCGGCAACTTGTTCATCAATAAAATGAGCAGGCGTCCAATCAGGCGTGCAGCCACAAATTCCCTGTACAAAATTGCTCAAAACCGTATTGCCTTGCGTCGTATGCACCACTTCAGGATGGAACTGTACGGCGTAATAGCCACGTTTTACATCAGCCGCCGCCGCAAATGGAGAATTCCCTGAATGAGCGATCGGTTGGAAATTGGGCGGCAGTTCATCTACCTTGTCTCCATGACTCATCCAAACTTGTTGTAAAACAGCTTCATCATCTAACCGCCAACCACGGAACAGCCCATCTTCAACCGAATCCACCGTTAAAGAAGCGGGGCCATACTCCCGTTCGCTGCTTGAGCCTACTTTACCGCCCAAATTATGCGCCAATAACTGCATCCCGTAACAAATACCGAGTACAGGCAAACCACTATCCAGCACATATTTCGGCAGCGTGGGTGCACCTTCATCATAAACACTATTGGGACCACCGCTCAAGATGAACCCCTTGGGGTTCAAAGCCATTACATCTTCCGCAGGCGTTGACCAAGATAGCAACTCACTGTACACATTTGCTTCCCGTACCCGCCGCGCAATCAACTGTGTATATTGCGAACCATAATCTAAAATAACAATCGTATCGTGCATTTTCATATCCAATGTTACGCATCACGCATTACGCATCATGCCAAAACAATCTTCCCTTCACTCATATCCACAATCGTTGCCGCCGCATAAATGGGTACATTCCAAGCAGAAAGCATCTCCCGTCCCCCTTCAAATGTTTTTTCTACAACGGCCGAAATTCCCACCAACTCTGCTCCAGAACTTTGAACAATGCGCACTAAGGCATCAATCGTGCGCCCAGAGGCCAAAAAGTCATCCACAATTAAAATGCGCTCACCCGCATGCAAAAATTCGGGCGACACCATTAAAGAAACTTCATTTCCTTTAGTATGGCTCGGTGCTGTTTCAATATAGACAGGTTCCATCATTGTAATCGGCTTACGCTTACGGGCATACACTACCGGAATGTTGCCCATCGCTTTACCTGTCATTGCTGCTGGAATCAAACCACTAACTTCTGCTGTCAAAATGCGATCTGGATTTGTATGCGCAAATTGCTGCGCAATATCTTCCCCAATTGCTTCCATCAATTGAGCATCAATTTGGTGGTTCAAAAAACTATCAATTTTAAGAATCCCACGTCCTAAATTTTTCCCTTCTGCCAATATTTTTTGCTTTAATTTTTCCATTCTTCTCTCTTACTCTCAAAAATAAAAAGGAGATTTGTTTCTTTGTCTCATATGATCTAAAGAAACAATCTCCAATTTTGTTTGTAAATCTTGTAGCTGTAAAACAGTGCTTCAGTGTGGAAATTTTCAGGAGTAGGTTGCCTTTGGTAAGCTCGGCTTCGGCAGGCTCAGCCAGCGGCGAATATTGGCTTTTTTACCGCAACCCAGTCAAGCTGCGGGCAATCACCATACGCTGAATTTCACTGGTACCTTCATAAATTTCGGTAATTTTGGCGTCACGATAATACCGTTCGAGGGGCATTTCTTTACTGTACCCCATACCACCATGAATTTGTACCGCTTCTTTGGCACAGAAGTTAGCCGTTTCACTGGCAAACAACTTGGCCATGCTTGCTTCCATTGAATAGCGTCCGCCCGTTTTCTTGGCTTCTGTTTTGGCAAGGCATGCTTGGTAAATGAGCAAGCGGCTGGCATCGACACGGCATTTCATGTCCGCCAATTTTTGTTGGATCATTTGGAATTGACCGATCTTTTGTCCGAATGCTTCTCGCTCTTTGGCGTAAGCGACGCTGGCTTCTAAAGCTGCTTCAGCAATGCCTAAAGCTTGCGAAGCAATACCAATGCGTCCGGCATCGAGCACAGTCATGGCAATTTTGAATCCCTCGCCTTCTTTGCCCAAACGATTCTCTACGGGGACTTCGTAATTATCGAAGATGATCTCGCTGGTGGCGCTGGCACGGATGCCCATTTTGGGTTCTGTCTTGCCCAGTTCGAAGCCGGGTTTGTCGGTCTCGATAATGAAAGCAGTCACGCCTTTGTGTTTTTCCTCGGGTTGGGTCATGGTGAACAGAACGATGATGTCGGCAAATGGCGCGGAGGTTACCCATGATTTACGGCCGTTTATCACATAATGAGTGCCCGCGTCATTCAACACCGCCCGGCTTTTCATTGTACCCGCATCGCTACCGCTCATTGGCTCGGTTAAACTGTAAGCTCCTATTTTTTGGCCATTGGCAATAGGAACCACATATTTTTGTTTCTGTTCCTCTGTGCCAAACTTCAAAATCCCATGACAATATAAAGAGTTATTGACAGACATCACTGTGCCGTGGCTGGCATCTGCTTTACAAATTTCCGTTAAGGCCATGGCATAGGCCAGTGTGTCCATCTCAATGCCACCATATTCTTCTGGCACTTCAATACCCATAAATCCGAGTTCGCCCATTTTGCGGATTGTATTGATCGGGAATTCACCCGTGTGGTCATGATGTTCGGCGATGGGAGCAATTTGCTCTTGGGCAAAACGGCGGGCCTCTTGCTGAATCATCTTGTGTTCTTCTGTAATAAAATCAAACATAATTTTCTCCGTATTCAGTGGGATATAACTTTGCGTTTAAAAGAATAGACCTTCGATTCTTAATTGTTTCGAAGGTCTCCTAATTGTTAATCTGCTTGGGATTCTACTATATTCATAAACTTTTCAAAATCTTTGGCGGACAATTCATATCCGTGCACCCATCGATTTCGTTCTGCCTGCCAATATTTACCATCCTTTCCCGCTAAAACTGAGGCAGGAATGTTTGGGCGGCTGGGCAGATTTATACGTGTCTTAAAGCCAGATTTATACACTTCAGCAGGATATATTTGTTGAAACTGCTTCCTATCTTCTGTATATCTAGCTGCTTTTTTCTGAGAGAGATAAGCGTACACAATAATCCGCTTATCCGCTTCTTGGATTTGTGTGGCCACACAAATCCAATCTTTGGGCACACGGCGCTCCCGTCCGCCACGTTGGAACCCTTTCAGGTTAAACCACCAAGATTGCTGAAACGGTTTGTGTGCCCACCTGATTGTGATACTCTCTTCCACTTCATTTTTCGTTTGAATTGTGGCCTCATCGATCAATAAGGCTCGACCGCTAGGCCAGTAAATCTTTAGCAATTGTTCAATACCGTAAACAATAGCTAGCCCCAAAACTAAAGATAAAGTACACGTGATAATGAATGAGAAATCAGGCAATCCATCGGGGGATAAGGTTGACCAAACAACACGAATCAAAACGTATAACAGGATGATGGTCACAAAAAGCAAAACCAATACGGCCGTTCTAATACCACCATGTTCCTGGTCTGCGCGTAATAAAATGGGACGGGTCTCTATACTGCTCATAAATCTATTTGTAATCTGCTATTTCATTTCGTGCAACTCTTTTTAATTGAGCGCAGATTGCTCCTATTGTCGCTCGCAGATGAACCTGATTATCCTGATTTTTCAGATCAGGACAATCAGTAAGATCAGTGAATTCTGTGTTCTATTATCAAGCTGAAATTAGCTATAAACCAAATGGAGTAATTCCTCAACCTCTAAATTGCCAAAATAATCAGCGATTACTGCTTCTGCAAAAAAGTCTCGTAAATTTTCTTTCTGGTAAGGAACACCAATGAGGTAAGTTTCCAATTGGGCGATGTTCTTCTCACCCGTAAAGTCGCCAAAGAAACGAATATTTTTGATCTTGCCCTCGGCCACATCAATGTGCGCATCTATCTTACCCACAGCAAGTTGTCCGGATTTACGAATATTGAATTTTGGAGAACGGCCGTAATTCCAATCCCATGTTTGGTACCGTTCCTCCGCAAGTTGATCGATCTGCTGCCAATCAAATGGTGTCAACTCATAGGTCACCCGTTTATTCGGAAAAAGCTCATCAAGCAATACCTCTCGAAATTGGGCAATCTCCATATCGGCGCTTAACCATTCACGAATATTGGTTACAAAATTACGAATGGATTGGACTGCGTTCGACTCAATCTTATCTTGCTTGGGATTTAGCGCTTTCAACAAATGTTCTAAATTGGTGTCAAAGAGCAAGGTGCCATGGCTAAACATGCGATCAGCCGCAGCATATTGCGCGTTCCCCGAAATCTTCTTGCCCTCAACAAAAATATCACTGCGCCCACTCAGCTCAGCAGGAACGCCCAATTGGTGTAATACCGCAATCACAGGTTCTACAAAACGTTCAAATTGATGCAGTCCAGAACGGCCGTTTGTCACAAAACTAAAATTCAAATTCCCCAAATCATGATAAACTGCGCCACCGCCAGACAAGCGGCGCACGACATGAATATTATTGGCATCAATATATTCACCATCGATCTCTTCAATCGTGTTTTGATTACGCCCAATAATGACAGAAGGCGCATTGATGTAAAACAACAATAATGGCTCACTCAACTTCACCGAACGCAACAAATACTCTTCAATGGCCAAATTGATACGGGGATCATTTACGTTTTGATTATCGACAAATAGCATATAAAACCTTTAATTCTGATAGCTAACATTACAACCAATCAATTACCTTATTTGAATCAATTCTTTAATGGCTTCTATCGCCACCTGTTCATCTTGTCCATTAACTTCCAAAGCAAAATTGTATATCGGTGCAATTTCTTCCATCCAATAATCGTAAAAAGCTTCTGCTTTCGACATCTCAACAGGATGTTTACTCGTCAAATTTCGTTGGGCAACCCTTTCTAGGCAAACCTCTTTTGGCGTACAAACTTTGATGAGTGCAATTTGAAACTTATCCATCACATCTAGCAACAAAGGGCGTTGCACGACCCCTGTTGATTCAAAAGCTATCATTTCACTCGCTACACTCAAATTCTCAAAATAATGTGCCCGAATATATTTGGTTGCCATTTCAACGTTTAAACCAGACTCGTCTGCAAATAAATCATACACAATTGGCTCTAGTTCTGTATATTTCGCAATCCCTAATGCATTTAAGCGACGCCCTAGATATGACTTCCCTGACCCAAATGGCCCCATCAGAATCACACCCTTAATTTCAGAAATCATTGGATCCATTGAAAATATAATCGCCCTCAATCCTCTTCTGCAAGTAATTCTTCTGGCCAGCCGAGTAATTGCAGAGCAGAGCGCACATCATTGGCATGTTCCATTTCATGCCCTGCCCAAATAAGCATCCAATAATAGCCACGCAGTTGCGAATCCCACGGAGATTTAAATTGACGGACTAAAGCAGCTTCATCCGTTTTTTCTAGAGCGGCTAATAACTGTTCACGTGTGCTGATAAAATCTTGCCAAACATCATCCCAAGATTGGTCTTTCCGTTTAGCAGCATTGGCGTTGTTAAAAATATCAAAATCGGGAATCTCATAATCAAATTCAGGCAGTTGCCCTGCAGCCAAGGCAGAAATTCCTTCAACAGCAACAATCTCCCAATCGGTTAAATGACCCACCACATCTTTCAAACTCCATGTGCCACAGACAGGGCGCATAACCTTCTCTGTTTCTGTGAATAATGGGAGTAAAGCATTAAAGGCTTGACGAGTTGATTTTAAGATGGTGCACAACAAATATTTTGGTGTGGAATCAAATATCTGTTTTTTGCTCAGGGTTTCACGCCATTTCTCAATTTCCTGACAATGTTCTTCATCATGTAGATAGCGCCAATTGGCCCAATCATAAATAGAAGTTTCCCAGCCCCAAGGCAGCGTAATGTTTTGATGCACCACACCATCAGGAATGGTTTTGAAGGTTGCTTTAAATCCGCTCCTCTCTTTCAATAACATGGCGACAGCTTGCTCCATGGGTGTATCTTTGAATTGTACAAGGAGTTGTGCATTGTATTGGGCTAAGGCAGCTTCATCTCCGATTTCCTGGATCTCTGAGATACGGCCGTTTGCCACCATATGCATCCGATTGGTATGAAACCCATCATAGTAAGCTACATGCGCCAACAAATCCTTTACCGACCAATCGGGCATCACATCCAACTCGCTCATCGTCTCCGTGCTTAATCCCCGAATCGACCAAAACAGTCGTGCCCGGTCTGCGGCCAAACGTACGTTGAAATGCAGTCGCCACTCTACCAAAATTTCTTGAATGTGGGTAATATGCTCTCGCTCATGCTCCAATAAACGGCGCAGCACTTTCCGCACCGACCACGGCTCATCCGGAAAACTCGTACCTTGAGATTGCGTAACCACTGACGCCCGTTGTGCATCATTTAACTGAGAAAGGGCTTCAATTACGGCCGTTCTTGACCAATCTAAATAAGGCAATAACTCAAGCTCCGGCTCTTTTCGAGGAGAGGTGATTCGACTCAAATACCACATCTCACTGCTACCCACATGAACGGCAATCTCGCGGATCGACATCCGATATGCGTAAGGTTTCCAATCGAGCATATCAGCAGGCATATTGCCAATGATCGTTAACAATTCTTGCCGATTATAAGCAGCCAATTGCAACTGCCACTCAACTTCGGAAGTGGAAATCGGTTGTTGGTCGGTAGGGAAAATATCTCTTGCTGTGGGCAGCACCGTTTCAATACGGACAGTGATAGGCTCAGGCGGTGGCTCCATCTGCACACCCAATGTTGTTAACCAACGATGATATTGACGAATTGTCTCCGGAACGGCCGTTATCACCCCATCCACATCCTCAGCAAATACAAAACACCCCGCCAAATCAGGCACATGCCCAACAACACGTTCCTCACTCCAGCGATCGACATTCACATTAAATTCAGCCATATCTCCGCATCCTTAGCAATCTCAATTCGGGGTAAAAACCTGATAGATCTTTCAAGAGTTCACATAACTCTATTTTGAACAAGGTCTCTTCCAATAAATGACAAGACATGATCTTGCCAAAGCCCAAAACCCCAGTTAAGACTTAAATCCAGCCGCCGCTAAAGTAAGCAATAATAATTGTCCTAATCCGTTTGGCAGATGGGTCGAATCCATATATTCATCTAAACGATGGGCGTTACTCGATTCAGTTAAGCCAACGCAAACTGCATCATAGCCAAAACTCAAAGGAATATTGGCATCTGTGCTGCTGGCAATAAAGTGTGGATGATTGCGTCCCACCATCTTCAACGCCGTTCGCGCCCAATTAACCAACAGCGAATCACGGTGAATCTTCCCAGCAGGGCGATTGCCAATCATTTTCATCGTCACCGTAATGTCTTGTTGGGCATCGGCGTGGGCCACAATTTTGCTAACGCGGTTAACCAAATCAGCTAAAATCTGCGGATCTTCTGACCGCAAATCAAGTTGTAGGTTTGCAGTTTGCGCAATAGTGTTGATCGACGTTCCCCCTTCAATCACACCGACATTAAACGTCGTCTTGGGCGTTGAGGGCACAGGCAGATCATCCAAAGCGACAATGATCCGGCCAAGTTCATGGATCGCACTACGTCGCCCAAAATTCCCCCACGAATGTCCACCCGGGGTCTCAACTTCAATCAGAAACCGCTGCACACCAATGCCTTGATGAGAAATTTGACCAAACAAGCCACCTTCAACAACAAGGTAGATCGCGTGTCGACCAAAACGCTCAACAACAGCACGCATACCACGCAAATCACCTAACCCTTCTTCACCAACATTAGATACAAACCAAATATCCGCAGGAATTTGTAGTTGATGTGCTTGCAATGCTTTTGCCAAAGCAATTATGCCTGCTACGCCTGTGGAATTATCGCCAATGCCGGGGCCATGAACGGTACGGCCGTCTCGTCTAACCGTCAGATCTATTTCTGCAGGAAACACAGTATCACTATGCGCAGATACAACAACGGGAGAAGCATGAGATGACTTTGTGCCTGGTAAACGGCCGTAAACATTCGCCAGTTCATCTTGACTTACATCAACAAGACCAAGTTCTTTGAACTCTGATTCGATAAATGCAGCACGCTCTTGCTCAGCAAACGTCGGCGCAGGAATTTGCTGAATCGCAATGGCCAACTCAACAACATCTTCAACCTGTGCCTGAAATCCGTCCAAAATCGGCCGTACTTTTTCATTTTTTGCAATTTTCAATACGCGGTTCATGTAGTGGGAAACTCTATCCTAATGGGCGAATCATCAACAGACCAATAATTGCTGTAATCAATCCAATATGTAAAAACAAATTGCTATCAGAAATCCAATTACCGGGGAAAAATTGTAAAAGTAAATTTAACACAATCAAACCCACCCCAACGAGTGGCAATAATCCGGGATACTGACTTAAAAATTCACCCGCCTTATCCAACAGTTTATTCATGCATAATTCCTACTATTGTAATCGGTAGAAAATCTCTTGATACAAAATGAAACAACATTGCCGATTACTTGCGTGAAAGCATAGATCATTATTTCAAAAACATTCGCTTTCACCATAGATAATTGATTAAAACAAATTAGTACTGAAACAAAATCCTTTCGACGGTTAGCTCATAGGTGGATTTGTTTCAGTTAAAGTGTTTCGTATTAAATCTCAATCCATCGAAATTTGTTTGACAAAACACTAAACTTTATACGCTTCAAAATAAGGTGTCAAACGCTCTGGTAATCTTGCATGTACCGTCACACCATCTGCCCCATGTTCTTCACTATCTACCTGCCCACGCTCATGGATCATCGAAAGCAAATCCCCGCGTTGGTAAGGCAAATGAATCTTTAATGGCACCAAATATTTCATCATTGCAGCTTCTATCGCCACCAACAGTTCATCAATCCCTTCACCAGTATAAGCAGAAACAGGAACTGCTGGATGCTCCAAATCCAGATTGGCCATTGGATCTAAGCCATCGGGAAGTGCATCAATTTTATTCAGCGCAATGACAGTTGGTAAATGTTCTACCTCAAGCTCGGCCAATGTATCCTCAACAGACTCAACCTGTGCCATTGCATTTGGATGCGTGACATCAACCACATGCAACAACATATCTGCCTCTTGAATTTCCTCAAGCGTCGCTCTAAACGCAGCAACAATATTTGTCGGCAGCTTTTGGATAAAACCAACCGTATCGGTCAGCAAGACCTCACGTCCACCAGGCATTTCAACTTTGCGTGTTGTCGGATCCAAAGTTGCAAAAAGCATATCAGCAGACAATACATCTGCCTGACTCATTTTATTTAGCAGTGTTGATTTTCCAGCATTGGTATAACCAACAATGGCAACAACTTGCAGCTCAGTTTGTTGACGTTTGGCGCGATGCCGTTCACGATGGGCACGCACATCATCTAACTCTTTTTTCAAATGAGCAATGCGTCTCCCAATTTCGCGACGGTCTGTTTCCAATTGGGTTTCACCAGGACCACGTAAGCCCACACCACCGCCAGCACCACCAACACGTCCACCTGCCTGTCGGGCTAAGTGCGTCCACATGCGCGTCAAACGAGGCACACGATACTCAAGCTGGGCTAGTTCAACTTGCAACTTCCCCTCGCGAGTCTGGGCATGTTGCGCAAAAATATCTAAAATCAACGCAGTGCGATCAAGTACCTTCACTTTTTCCCCAAATACTTTCTCTAATTCTCGCTGGTGACGTGGGGTTAGCTCTTCATCAAAAATAACGGTGCTGGCATCGAGGTCTTCAATTAAGATCTTGACTTCATCGACTTTGCCAGAGCCAATATAAGTAGACCGATCAGGTCTATCAAATCGTTGATATGTCTGACCTACTACTTCCATCCCAGCCGTATCTGCCAATCGAGTTAGCTCATCCAAGCTATCTTCTACAGACAGTAACGGCCGTCCCCCTTTTAATTCACCCCCAACTAGAAAAGCACGTTCTTGAGGATCAATTGTTTCATACATCTTTTGAGAAATAGTAGCCTCCAAAAATCAGCAACATGTGCAAAATAACAACACAGCGCTATAAGATTAGTGCTCTATTGTAACTGCAAATATACAATTTCGCCCACAAAAGTTAGCTTCCCGCCTCCTAATTTTTTCTTCAAAGCTGTAGAACTCTAGAACAAACATCAAGACCAATCAGGTTCACTTAACCAAATGGGTAGTTCAACGTGGAATAGGCTTCCTTGCAAAGCTTCTTCGTCGTACCCTTCACTCTCTACCCATATTTTGCCGCCATGCGCCTCAATAATCCCACGCGCAATAGGTAGTCCTAAACCAGGCCCACCCCCTTTAAACTTTGTTTTACTAGATGAATGCAAACTGGCATCAGCTAAACTCCCAAACCGCTGGAAAATGGCTTCGAAATTTTTAGCATCAATACCTACACCCGTATCAGAAACTTGAATATCAATAAACCCAGCTAATCCTTCTGTTTCATCAGAGTGTTTATATTCATTTGCAGCACGAATCGTTACTTTGCCCCCATCAGGGGTAAACTTTAAACCATTCATCACAACTTTAGTCAGTGCTTTTTGTATCTTTTCGTCGTCACCAAATGTGTCACTATCAACTTCAAACGGAAAAATGAGCAAGTCAATATTACGCTCAGCAAAAAATTTGTCTAACTTATCTGCCATCAACAAGATTATTTTTTCCAAATTGATGGGTGCGTACTTTAATTCAATTGATTGCAGATCGAGCAAAGAAACATCAAGCATATCGCCAACAATCTCATTCATACGCTGCACACCATTACGTAACCCTTTCACATAAACAGACATGCGCGGATCGTCGGTAGTTTCTGTACGCATGATATTGGCATATCCTTCCACAATCGTCATCGGGGTTTTTAGTTCGTGAGCAGCAACAGCAATAAATTTGTTTTTGCTTTCTTCAAAATGTTCACGTTGGCGGCGAAGTTCTACCATATGCTCTAACATCTCAGAGCGTTGAATATCACTTGCTAACTGGGAGGCTTCAATGATGGCATACGTCATCGGAATATCTATTTTGCGCCACGCAACCAGAGCGTTTTTTGGAGAAAAGGTGTTTTCAAGTAGCTCCCCAATTTCATCTTTAAGCACACGCAGAATCACCAACCAATCATACGCACCACGTGCATCTTGTCCGATCTCGGTTAATGCCCAATTCTGGATAGATGAAAGTTGAAGCTCAGCCAATTTATCGGCTGTTTCGGCGAGGACAAGCAAAAACTCCTGCAAGTCATCTTCAACGATGAGCATGTTAGGAGCCCGATTCATCGTTAAGACGCATAATCTAGGGGATTGTTGTCGTAACCAAAGTTTTAATTCATGACCGCTGATTTCGCCTGACATATGTTGCCTTGTGTTGTAACTTGCACCGATCAATGAGCAAATTACATGCAGTCTTAAACCATTAGCGAACTTCTATGAGCGACTGTTGTGCCAATAATTATGATTCCTTTCTTTGACGGTTGTAGCCTTACTTGTTTCGTCACTGCAAAAAGATTGTACTGTTTATTGGACAGCTACAACTCTATTAACGATCTTTTGTCACTTCTTCAGCTAAGTTAGCCTCAGCTACAGTCCTATCGTAACGGATTCCATTGGTTCTTGCAAAGCGCCGCATGGCTGTTAATGCTCGCTCACTATACCACCGATAACGTTCTGATTTACCCATTTTATTTTGTGGCGCAGGAAATAGGCCAAAGTTGGCTTTCATTGGTTGAAAGTCTTTGCTTGATGCGTGCGTCACATAATTACACAACGCACCAAGCATGGTATTCGTGGGCATAATAACCGGATGTTGATTTTTGAGTAAACGTGCAGCATTAATGCCAGCCAGTAATCCAGAGGCAGCGTTACCCATGTATCCTTCGACCCCAATAATTTGACCTGCAAAAAAGAGGTCCGTTCGATTGCGGTATTGCAAGGTTGGCTGTAAAAGCTGTGGTGCATTGATGTACGTGTTACGATGCATCATGCCATAGCGTAAAAACTCTGCTTTCTCTAGGCCAGGAATTAAACGCAAAATGCGTTTTTGTTCTCCCCAACGGAGATTGGTTTGGAAACCGACAATATTGTAAAGGGAGCCTACCAAATTATCTTGACGTAGTTGCACAACGGCATACGGCCGTTTTCCGTTGCGCGGATCAATTAAACCGACAGGGCGCATCGGTCCAAATGCCAATGCTTTCTCACCCCGACGGGCCATCTCTTCAATAGGCATACACCCTTCAAAAAAGTGCGGATCTTCTTCTTCAAACTGTTTGAGTGTAATCTTTTCGCCAGTAAGTAACGCTTCATGAAAACGAAGGTACTCTTCCTTGGTCATGGGGCAGTTAATGTAATCTCCGTCTTCCTGTTCGCCATTGTCATAGCGAGATTGGCGAAAAGCGATCTCCATGTTGATGGTTTCATGATCCACAATCGGTGAGATTGCATCGTAAAAATAGAGATACTCTTGGCCAGAAAGTTGGCTAATGCTCTCGGTTAAGGCAGGTGAGGTGAGCGGACCACTGGCAATAATCGTAGGTGTGTCTGGAACGGCCGTTACCTCTTCCCGAATTAATTCAATATTGGGATGAGATTCAATTTTATCCGTTACCAGATCTGCAAAAACATCGCGATCAACGGCCAAAGAAGAGCCCGCAGGCACAGCAGCTTTGGCTGCGCACTCTAAAATCATCGAGCCTAAACCACGCAGTTCTGCCTTTAACAAACCGGGCGCTTTATGAGGAAGCATCGAGCCCAGCGAATTGCTGCAAACTAACTCAGCCAAATGATTCGTTGTATGGGCTGGCGTCGTCCGTTGCGGGCGCATTTCATATAACTTTACAGCTATTCCTAATTCGGCAGCTTGCCATGCAGCTTCTGTACCAGCCAAGCCACCGCCAATTACAGTCAAGGACTGTTTAATTAATTCCTGTGTCATGCGTTCGATTTTATCACATCTGGTCAAAATTCCTTATCAATATTACCCTGCTTTTAACGGGAGATTAGTACCCTCGTTGGATTCAAAAATTTCTCGTTTTCTTGTATCCTATATATGCAGATTTCGAAGCAACCGCTTCATCCAAAAAAACACGACAATCATTAAATTTATCTTCGCCAAACAAACATTCGGATATTGTTGGGTATTTTGAAATGTTAACAAAAACAATGGCTATTTATGCAGAATTCGATCTCTTCGTCAAAGGGATAAAACAAAGAACTGTTATTACGGCCGTTTTTATTAGCATTCTCAGCGCCACACTTGTTATCCTCCTGATTCCTACATTGGTTCCTTTTGCAAAAATAGGCATGTATCCACTCATTGTTGGTATCAGCCTTGTCACTGCGGCCTTAATCCGCAAGCACCAAGGATATGCAATGTGGGAACTCTCGATTATCGGACAAGGTATTGCTTTGATTGGTGTTGCTTTATTTATTATTGCCATCCTATTATAATTCCTTCAGAGTTCTTCTGGAGAAAAACATGTCTGCACAAGCCCAAATAGAATTTACCGAAACTCAATATATGCGCGAACAACGATGGATTATGCTCATCATTATTGGCATCGCTTTATTAATGTGGTGGGGATTCATCGAACAAATCATTTTCGGCAAGCCATGGGGAAACAATCCAGGACCAGATTGGATCATTTGGAGCACATGGCTCATTTTTGGCATCGGCTTTCCCATATTCTTTTACAAGCTCAAACTCATAATCACACTCTACCCTGAATATATTGATATTAATTACAAACCGTTAACCCAACGCAAAATCCCTTATGATGAAATTGCGCAAGCAAAGGCAACAGAATATAGTCCGATAAAAGAGTATGCGGGCTGGGGTGTTAAGGGGTGGTCTAATCAAAAAATGGCCTACAATGTAAAAGGGAATCAGGGCGTGGAATTAACTTTGCAAGACGGCCGTATTGTCATGCTTGGTTCACAAAAAGCAACCGCTCTCAAACTGGCCATTACTCAACATTTAGCACATTAAAAAAAATCCTCCAAAAAATTTATACGCTTTTTGTTCAAACTGCCAAAAGAAAATTTCAACAAGTAAAATTGTCACATTTATCCATGTAAAGCGACCCTAAGGTGGGTGATGATTGTCACATGAAATCCCCTCATCCGGAGATTATGATCTGCTTGATTGGCAACAAAAACAAAAACTTTGTTGCTCAAAGTTTTACCAAAAGGATTATGAACATGGAAATCGAAATGTGGCTGACGCTTGGTATTTTAGTAACGGCCGTTATCTTGTTTTTAACTGAAAAAATACGCGTAGATGTGGTCGCACTTGGCGTGGTTGTGGCCCTCATGCTTACCAATGTTTTAACGCCAAAAGAAGCCTTATCGGGATTTTCAAGTACGGCCGTTATTACAATCGCCGCCCTCTTTATTGTTGGTGGGGCCGTAATGAACACAGGGCTTGCCGGTACCATCGGGCGACGCGTGCTTAGCATTTCCGGAAATAACGAAAAGCGACTCATTGTCGTTCTTATGGGTGCTGTTGCTCTCCTTTCAGGAATTATGAGCGATACAGGTACCGTTGCCGTTTTACTTCCTGCCGTTATTATTCTCGCCAAAAATGCAGATATTCCCCCTTCAAAATTATTGATTCCGCTATCATTTGGCTCCTTGCTCGGTGGAGCAACAACCTTAATTGGGACACCTCCAAACATCATTGTCACTGAAGTATTGACAGCCAATGGACAAGAACCATTTACATTTTTTAGTTTTACACCAATGGGCATCATCCTCATCACTGCAGGTATTCTCTTTATGCTCTTCATTGGCAGAAAGTTATTACCCGATCGCAAAACTGAAATCGATGCCCAAAAAATACAAACGCCAAAAGAACTTGTGCAAGAGTATCGTCTGCCTGAACAACTTTTGCGTCTTCGTGTCAGACGTGGCTCTACTCTAATTGGAAAAACATTAGTTGAATCGGGTCTTAGTCATGACTTTGATGTCATCGTTCTCAAAATCATGCGCCCATCACTAATACGCCCAGAATTTAGATTTGCCAGAAAGACGCCCACAGCAACTGAATTTGCACCATCAACAAAAGAAAAGGCTGCACCGATCGTTCCGGAAAATACAACACTCTTTCAGCTAGATGATATTCTAATCGTCAAAGGCGATCCCGACGATGTGACCCATGCGGCTGCTATGTTGAACTTGGGGGTCATGCCGGCCAAACCAAAAGATGAAAAAGCATTAATTAGCCGCGAGGTTGGTGTTGCTGAAGTTGTGCTCCCGCGCCGTTCTAGATTGCTGGGCAAAACATTAGTCGATATACGTTTTGGTTCACGGTATAAGTTATCGGTTCTCAACATCAGTCGTCCCGGCGTCCATACGGAATTAGAGTTAAAAGAAACAAAACTGGCATTTGGGGATGTTCTCCTTGTGCAAGGGCCATGGAATGAAATTGTTCGTTTAAAAGAACATCGTCGTGACTTTGTGGTCATGGGGCAACCTGAAGCAATGATTGAAGCACCACGCAAAGAAAAGGCAAACTATGCGTTTGTAATTCTCGTGGGCATGCTCATTCTTATGATTACCGGATGGATTCCCCTTGTTGCAGCTGCCTTACTTGCATCTGTCGCAATGGTTTTAACCAAATGCCTGACGATGGATGAGGCGTATGAATTTATCGATTGGCGCAGTATTATCTTGATTGCTGGAATGATCCCGATGAGTATTGCTCTAGATAAAGTTGGGGTTGTAGATGCAGCAGCACAAAGCATCGTCAATGGGCTTGGTGAGTATGGACCAGTTGCTGTTTTGGGCGGCTTATTCCTCTTCACATCTATCTTCACCCAATTCTTGTCCAACACAGCAACAACTGTTGTCGTCGCCCCCATTGGATACGCAGCGGCACAAACGTTAGGCGTTAGCCCACAGGCTTTCCTTATGGCTATTGCTATTGCAGCTTCGATGGCCTTTGCTACGCCAATTGCTTCGCCAACAAATACATTGGTGATGGGTGCTGGTAATTACCGCTTTAGTGATTATGCGAAAGTCGGTTTACCTCTGATTTTCATTGCCCTCATTTTGATACTCATTTTCTTACCAATACTGTTTCCCTTTTAATTAACCAAACAATTTTGTATAAGATGGGCCCAATTTTTACAGTTGAGCCCATTTTTTCGATCCGCAAACAGGTCAAACTACGCTACAATAAGACCATGATAAGCTTACAACTTGCCCAAGAATTAAAAAAAGTGGGCCTTGTTTGGAAAACAAGTATCCATGATTTTTTTGCAATTCCAGACCGTGATATGGATGACAAACTCTTTGTCATTTCAGATCTAATGGTGACAATGGAAATATTAAAGGGTTGGCCCGCAATGACCTTTCACGGCACGGCTGAATGGGCAGCCGATTACATTTGGACACATGATGTCATCTGGATCCCAACTGAGTCACAACTACGAGAAGAGGTGGAACGACTCTTGCCAGAAAACAGCAACCTTTGTCTACGCAAAGTAGAAAATCAATATCTTTGTGAATGGGTCGAAGGAGAACGGCCGTATTCCGTTAATGCCCCCACCGCACCAGAAGCCTATGCGCAAGCCCTCTTGCAGATTCTCCCCAACTTCGCGTAAGATACAAACAGTAAGCAATGTTCAGATGCCAGTTTTCAGTGTTCAGTAATGGTTTACTGATACTGAAAACTGAATAGCGAAAACTGAAAATGAACCATCCGACAACCTATTGGCATAAACTCGAAAACGGCCGTATTCAATGCGATCTTTGTCCTCGTTATTGCAAATTAGACGAAGGGCAGCGCGGTATGTGTTTTGTACGTATGCGCGAAAATGATCAGATTGTCCTCACCACATACGGCCGTTCCTCAGGATACTGCATCGATCCCATCGAAAAAAAACCATTAAATCACTTTTTGCCGGGTACACCAATTCTCAGTTTTGGCACCGCAGGCTGTAATCTCGCCTGCAAATTTTGCCAAAATTGGGACATTAGCAAATCGCGCCAAATGGACACATTAGCCGATCAGGCACAACCAGAAACGATTGCCAAAGCGGCCGTACAAATGGGTTGTCGCTCCGTTGCCTTCACCTACAACGACCCGGTCATTTTCATGGAGTATGCCATTGATGTGGCTCAAGCATGTCATGAACAAGGGATTCACTCTGTCGCTGTCACTGCCGGTTACATTTGTGAGCAACCACGCATCGAATTCTATAAACATATCGATGCTGCCAATGTCGATTTGAAAGGGTTTCGTAACGAGTTTTATAAAAAATTATGTGCTAGCGAACTCCAACCTGTTCTAGACACATTGCTTTACCTAAAACATGAAACAAACGTTTGGTTCGAAATTACGAATCTCGTCATCCCCAGTTGGAATGATTCAGACGCGGAACTGGAAGAAATGACGCAGTGGGTTGTCGAGAATTTAGGACCCGATGTCCCCATGCACTTTTCAGCTTTCCACCCCGATTTCAAGATGATGGATCTCCCCCGCACACCCGCATCTACCCTCACCCGTGCCAGAAACATTGCCATCAAAAATGGTGTGCGTTACGCCTACACAGGCAATATCCATGATCGAACTGGCGACACGACATTTTGCCACAACTGCCAATCCCCATTAATTGAACGAGATTGGTATGAGTTACACGGTTGGTATATAGATGAAAACGGTCGTTGTCAAACTTGTGGCACACTCTGTGCAGGTGTGTTTGCATCAACGCCGGGCAATTGGGGACGAAAGCGCCAACCTATCCACCTCTCAAGTTTTGCTTAATTCTTTGTACAACAAAAGCATCATTTT
>JBNKHS010000024.1:0-19639 GCA_050290485.1 Promineifilaceae bacterium (SeqCode)
CGTATTCACAAGCGAACATCGTTCCCGTACGGCCGTATCCCGTTTGCACCTCATCCACAATCAGCATCACACCGTTGTCGTCACACAGTTGGCGTACCGCTTGCAAATACGCTGGGTCACCCACACGGACACCACCTTCCCCCTGCACCACTTCCAAAATGATTGCGGCCGTATTTTCTGTCACTGCCGCTTCCATTTTTTCGATGTTGCCGTAAGGCACGTGACTAAATCCGGGAACGAGGGGCATGAATGGCTCACGATACTTTTTATTGAACGTCGCCGACAGCGAACCCAACGAGCGCCCATGAAAACCACGCATTGTGGCAATCACTTCTGTACGCCCTGTGCTCAACCGCGCAAATTTAATCGCCCCTTCCACCGCTTCCGTCCCCGAATTGCAAAGAAAAAGGCGATTGAGATCGCCTGGTAATAAGTTTGCTAATCGGGTTAAAAGTTGTGCCCTCTGGTCGTTATAAACCATCTCAGGGGCAGTAATCAAGGTCTGTGCTTGCTGGGTAATTGCATTGACTACAGTTGGGTGGCAATGGCCGACATTGGCCACCCCAATCCCCGCCACACAATCAATCAAGGAACGGCCGTTTTCATCCCAAACCGTCGCCCCTTCACCGCGCACAATCGCCACGTCCCGTTTGCCATACACACCTGATGTAAATTTAGCTTCTGCTTCTATCGTATTCATCATCACTCCGTTTTCAGTGTTCACTTTGCACTCAGTCCTCAGCACTTTTCACTGATTACTGAAAACTGCTAACTGATCACTGTTCCTTTACCTTCAAGTGCTTGCAAAATCGGACTTGCTCCACGCGCATCCCCTAAAATCACACGGCTTACACCCGCTTCTAACGCCTCTTGCGCACCCAGCAATTTGATCCGCATTCGACCTTCTGCAAACTTTTCAGCAACCTCATCAATCTCCGCCCGCGCCACATTTTCAATCAATGAATCTTCATCGGGGAAGTTACGCAGCACCCCCGGCACATTGGACAAAATCACCAACGTATCCGCACCAAATGCCGCCGCCGTTGCCGCGGCCGCACGATCGCCATCCACATTGATCGCTTCATTTTCAATACTGATCGCAGGCGGTGTCAGCACAGGCAAATAACCCGCATCCAACAAGCTGTTGAGCAGTTCAATATTCACATTTTCCACTTTACCCGTGTAGTTATCACGAATAATACGTCGACGGCCGTTTTCTACAGCACGAATCGCATTTTTACGTGGCCCTTCCCAAATACGGCCGTCCATCCCCGATAAGCCAATCGCATTCACACCACGTGCCTGCAATCGTTCCACAATCCCCTTATTCATCTGACCACAATACACCATTTCAAAAATCTCAATCGTGCGTTTATCTGTCAGGCGCGAGGTGTACCCACTGGGCGAAGTCACAAACTGCGGGGGATGTCCCAACGCTTCAGCTACCTGATTCGTCAAATTCGACCCCCCATGAATCAAAATCAACCGCTGCCCATCCGCAATCAACTGCGCGACATCAGCACACACCGCGTCATAATCAATCCCTTCACTGCCCCCAACTTTGACAATTATCATGTCGTTTCACTCCAATTATGAATTGTGAATAATTAATTGAAAATTGTGAAGTTTCTCATTCACAATTCGCGATTCACAATTCACCATTCACAATTAAATCGGATGAAGCCCAACAAACTCTAAACCTAAAGTTTCTTCCCAGCCCATCATCACATTCATCGCCTGAACGGCCGTTCCCGCCGCACCCTTCATCAAATTATCAATGGCAGCAATCACTACCACACGATTCGAATTCGGATCTTTTTCAAAGCCTACATCACAGAAATTCGTTCCCGACAGAATCTTTGGTTCTGGATAACGGTAAATGCCACGCCGATCTTTCACCAAACGTACAAACGGCTCGGAACCATATGCAGACCGGTACACTTTCCACAGTTCTTTTTCCTCAACATCCTCGTTCAAGAAAACATGCGCTGTGCACAACACACCACGCACCATCTCAACGGCCGTTGCCGAGAAATGCAGCTCAAACTCACCCAACGCCTGCATCATCTCCGCCTGATGACGATGCCCTGTGGGGGCAAACGAACGCATACTGCCGCTCCGTTCAGGATGATGAGTAGCCAAGCTATGTTTGTTCCCCCCTTCCGAAGAGCCAACTTTAACTTCAATCACCGCTCGCTCAATCAACCCTGCTTGTGCCAACGGATACAAAGCTAAATTAGTGACTGTCGCATTACAGCCCACACCACTCACATAATTCGTTTGCGCAATATCTTCACGATAAAGCTCGGGGAGCCCATAAACAAACTTATCCAACCAGGCTGGGTTTGCATGCGGTTTGCCATACCATTGCGCATACAGCGCCGCATCGCGCAAACGGAAATCCGCTGCCAAATCCACAATCCGTTCCGCCAAATCCGCAAAATGCTCGATCTGTTCAGATGCATGACCATGTGGCAATGCCAAAAACAACAAATCACATGGCTCTAGCTGTTCAATTGTCGAAAACTTCAGTGTCGTTGCCCCACGCAAATTGGGATGTGTGCCATGCACAAATCGCCCCGCCAATCGCTGTGACGTCACCTGCGCCACTTCTACTTCAGGATGTCCCAGCAACAAACGCAACAACTCCCCACCTGCATACCCGGACCCACCTACAATACTCGCTCGAATTGTCATAAAATCTACCTTCGATTCTTGAATTCGGGAATTTACAAAATCGTGATGCGTGATTCGTAATGCGTGAAAAGGATGTTCACGCAACACGCATCACGTTTCACGAATCTTTCCCAAATATCCAAGTTTCTTTAACTCCCCACCTGCAAAACGTAATCCACCATCCGTGCCGGAATATCAACACCTGTTGGTTTAATACTGTTGCGGAATTCCATCGTGTAATTGACTTCATTCACCAACAACTCGCCCGTTTCCGTTTCCAACAAATCAATCGCCAGAATTCCACCGCCAACAGCTGCTGCCGCAGCACGTGACAACTCGTCAATTTCCGGGGTAATGGGGCAGTTTTCTGCTTGCCCACCACGCGCCGTGTTTGTAATCCAGTGTGCTGAATGGCGCGTAATACCGCAAATTGTTTCGTCACCCACAACAAAGGTGCGCAAATCACGGTCTGGTTTATTGACGTATTCTTGAATGTAAAAAATGGAATGGTGATAAGAACCGAGGGTGGATTTATGCTCTAAAATCGCTTCAGCAGCTTCGCGGTCATTGACTTTGGCCAACAAACGCCCCCAGGAACCAACGGCAGGTTTGAGTACGGCGGGATAACCAAGTTCCTCAATTGCATCAACGGCCGTTTCTGGCGTGCATGCAATTTTTACTTTTGGTGTGGGGACTCCTGCATCCACAAGCGCCAACGACGTCTGTAATTTGCTCCCGCATACCTGTGCCACTTGGGCATTGTTCACACAAGGAATGCCCCAAGCACCTAAAATTTGTAGCGCAGCCTCCGCTCGCGAATGGCTCACGCAGCGCTCCACAATCACATCATATTTTGTCCATTCATCATGATTATCTAAATTAAAAATCGCATTACGGACATCGACCATCTCAAAATCAACACCTTTGGCTTCAAAGGCTTGAATAAGGAGTTTTTCTTCTGCACGAATTCGGGAATATAGAATGCCTGCTTTCATAGTTACAGTTCCTCAGTGTCCAGTTTTCACTGTTCAGTGTTCAGCAAAATCTACTGACTACTGAACACTGACATCTGAAAACTGTCTACTCGCCCCAGTCTTCTTCGACTTCTGGTGCCAATTCAACAGTTAATGGTGAAACGCTGGTCACTTCAAGTTCTGCACCACATTCAGCGCATTCCAAGATTTCACCAACCAACACATCATCTGCAACCTCTACTTCTGCATCACACTCCACACATATTACACTTGCCATTGTTAAATCCTCCAAGATTTAGATAGAAAAATATTTGTAATAAAAAAGCGGGCCTACCCTTTCTGATAAGCCCGCTTTGGATAACCTGTTAACAACATTTCGTTAGAGGCATGCGTCACTTACCAGAACTGAATCCGGCTTGTTCTTCTTGCTCTTCTTAAATGTTTTGTTTGGTTGAACTTGATTAAACATAACAAATCTCTAAATTGTTGACGCTATTAAAAAGCATCTAAGTTACTTTTTTTCTTACTATCAATCAAAAATAAAAAAGCCCCGTCGGTCATCCGGCGGGGCTTTGGTTCGTCTCTTCAAGCAAACGCAACTACCAGATAACCTGTGTGTCTCTGTTGTTTTTCTTGCTCTTCTTAAACATTACAGTTGCATTCATATTTATCATAACGAGCGACAGTTTAACAAGTGAAGAAGTGATTGTCAACGGCCGTTTCCAAATTCAGACAAATTCGTCAATAACCCCAAACCCAATTTAGCTAAATCTACCAAAACAAAAACGACACAGATCAAAGATCTGCGTCGCCTAAACAATTCATTTTAATTGACGAAACTTAATCAACTTCACCAGCAGATTGCACAATATGGGCAACAAGCCCGTACTCAACTGCTTCTCGTGCAGACATCCAGAAATTACGATCCGTATCTTTTTCAATCTTCTCAATCGGTTGACCCGTTTGATCCGCAAAAATCTGATTCAAGCGACGACGCATTTTAATGATTTCTTCCGCCTCAATCGCAATGTCAGACGCTTGCCCCATCGTCCCACCCGCAGGTTGATGCAATAAAAAGCGCGTATTAGGCAAACTGTATCGATCATCTTTTTCTGCAGCCGCGTAAATTAACGCCCCAGCACTAGCCACCCAACCCGTGCCAATTACTTTGACAGGAGATTTAACAAACCGAATCATGTCATGAATCGTATCACCAGATTCAACATGCCCCCCAGGCGAGTTAATGAAAATCTTGATGGGATTATCATTATCGGCATCAAGAAGTAATAATTTTTGGGTCACTTCTTGTGCCAGTTTCATATTGATCTCGCCAAAGATGGTAATCGTTCTGGTTTCTAACAACTTTTCAAATGCTGATTTTGGTTGTTTTTCATCTTTTTCTTCGTCTTGGTCTTCAGCAAATTTAATCATGTGTGAATCCTTCAAGGTTATAGTCTCAATAATAGACTTGGGATTATACGGCCGTTAAATAAGATTCGCATTAACAAAAAAGAGATTGGAGATTAGTGCCTGCGGCTGTAAATCTCCAATCTCGAATCTCTTTTACAAATTCAAATTCGTAAACGCCGCCAAACCAGGATAAATTGCATCAGCACCCAAATCATCTTCAATGCGCAGCAGTTGATTGTATTTGGCCACACGGTCACTACGTCCAGGTGCCCCAGTTTTGATCTGTCCTGCGTTCAACGCGACAGCCAAGTCTGCAATCGTAGAATCTTCTGTTTCACCACTACGATGAGAAACAACGGCCGTCCATCCTTTGCGCTGTACCATCTCAACAGATTGAATTGATTCAGATAAAGAGCCAATTTGATTCACTTTACAAAGCAAGCTGTTCGCCGCTTTCTTTTCAAAAGCGGTCGCAATCCGTTTAACATTGGTCACCAACAAATCATCGCCCACAATTTGCAAACGGTTGCCCAATTTGTCCATCATTAACGTCCAACTTTCCCAATCATCTTCATGAAGGCCATCTTCAATAGAAATGATGGGATATTTGTTGACCAAATCGACATAGAACTCAACCATTTCTGGTCCGCTGAGCTTCTTGCCTTCTACTTTCATGTTGTATACGCCATCTTCATAAATTTCAGAAGCAGCAGGATCCATGGCAAACATGATGTCTTCACCCGCTTTGTATCCCGCTTTGTCAATCGCTTCCAACATCAATTCAAATGGTTCTGCGTTAGATTTCACGCTAGGAGCAAAGCCACCTTCGTCACCAACCGTTGTGCTGTAACCTTTAGAGGCCAATACTTTTTTCAAGTTGTGATAAATTTCTGTTCCCCAGCGTAACCCTTCGCGGAAAGTTGGTGCACCAACAGGCATGACCATATATTCTTGCAAATCAGTTGCACCAGCGGCATGCTTGCCACCATTCATAATGTTCATCATCGGAACAGGCAAGGTGCGTGCATAAACGCCACCCAAATAACGATAAAGCGGCACCTCTAAGCTGTCAGCGGCAGCATGAGCGACAGCCAAAGAAACACCGAGAATAGCGTTTGCGCCTAAATTGCTTTTGTTATCGGTACCATCTAACTCAATCATTCGATTGTCAATACCAACCTGATCAGTTGCATCCCAACCTTCTAATTCTTGAGCGAGGGTCTCATTAACGGCCGTAACTGCTCCCAACACACCTTTGCCCAAAAAACGAGATTTATCCCCATCTCGTTTTTCCCACGCTTCATGCACACCAGTCGATGCCCCTGAAGGCACGATCGCCCGACCAAATGCGCCATCAGCTAATGAAACTTCAACTTCCACCGTTGGATTACCACGCGAGTCTAAAACCTCACGACCATGAATAGACGTAATAAAAGACATGAAAACTCCTTATAACTCAGTTGTTATAATTTTGACTTGAATGCAATGCACAAGTTAGATTGACATCCAAATCTTCAACTTCTTCAATTGATAAAATGCTTGTGAGAAATGTCCAAGTACAGTTGTTGTCAAAACAAATATCTATTGTGGGAAATATTAATCAATCACAATTCACCTATTGCCATTGACTAAACCTATTTTAGCCTCAAACCATTGAAAACCATATAGTCAGGCCTGTAAATGTGACTAAAATCAAATGAAAATATTACTTTTTACTAACAGTTTGAGGGATTCTTCAATTATGGCTACAAATATGAATGGAAACGTGCAATACTTCCTACTGGTAATTCATTAACATCTCAGCATTCATCATGCCAACTACAAAATTACACAAGCAACTATACAAAACCTAAGGTAATACGGCAACCTAACACCCTACTCCTACGTACCCATTTCCCGTTGCTATATTTGCCAGAGAAAGTTATAAATTCTTTATGATAATGAACAGTGATTCCCAAGCGATTGAAAACAACCGCATTCAACCTTTATGGCAAACGTTAACGACTGAATTGCTTAACATTTTTGATGCTCATGGCATTTGTTCTGTTGTTGCCTACGAGGTCGCACTTTTCACACAAACGACAACTATCGTTGGCATTAGCGACCCACATCGCAAATATTATGATGTGTGGATTTGTGATGCTGATGGCAATATTCAGCAAACGCGTTGGGAAAATAAAAAATCTTCATTTGATAAATTAATTGATGCTGGCTGTGTGGTTGTTCAGGAAAAGTTTACTGTGCAACCAAATGAGCTTGTTAAGAGTGAGCTATGGCGTTTACCAAAAGAGGGGATTTTGTCCGTTCCGTTACCCTCTGCCGGCAGATATACGGCCGTAACCCCACCCGGCATCATCTGCCTCGTTGACCCGCAATCAGATGGCCCCATCACCGCAGATAACATCAACGAACTTGCCATGCAAACAACAGTGGCCTTAGATCGCGCTTATCTCCGACAACAGGTTGATCGTCAAGAGATCGAATTTGCCGTTGTTTCTGATATTAGTCACGCCCTCACTTCTACACTTAGCTTGCAAAACATCTACACACAGCTCATGGAACCTGTGCGCCGCACCTTAAATGTCGGCTCTATCTCCGTTGGTTTATTGGAGCAAACAACAGGTGATATTATTTTTGTTGACATGCTAATGGGCGATTTATTCGCCGACATTCCTACAATTCGTCTCAAAAGTGGCGAGGGTATTGCCGGTTGGGTTGTCGACAAGGGCTCCCCCGTCATTGTTAACGATGTCTACCGCGACAATCGTTTCTACGCAGGTGTGGATCGTTCCTCTGGTTTTCTAACCGAGTCCATGGCATGTATTCCCTTGCGCGTAGAAGAAAAAGTAATTGGTGTCATGCAAGCCATTAACAAGAAAAATGGGGAGTTCAACGAAAACGATTTACGCCTTTTACAAGCCATTGGGGGACCATTAGCCGCGTCTATTGAAAACGCCCAGCTCCACACGCAAGTCCTTTCGGAAAAGCGACGCATCGAAACTATTTTCACCAGCATGTCCGAAGGTACGGTCACCATTAATAGTGAAGGGCAAATTACGCAAGCCAATGAAGCAATGATTAGCCTACTTTATAATGAGCCGACGTCGCAAGATAATCTCATCGGTCAATTAGCCAATGATGCTATTCGTCTTAAAAGCGGCAGCTTAAACGAGTTCATTGAGCGCGTAAAAAATGATGAAGATGAATACCCACAACTGGCCACTGATCTGTATCCACAACAAGGCACGCCCGTTCCTGTCTTGCTCAGTGGTGCGCCTATCCTTAACGCGGACAATGAATTTAGCGAAATGATTTTTGTCTTTAGCGACTTACGCCAAATTCGGGAAGTGGAACGAATGCGAGATGATTTCTTCCACGGCATTATCCATGAGCTGCGTACACCATTAGCCACTATTTTGATGTATGCTCGCTTGCTTCGGGAAGGCAAAGCGCAAGAAAAAGAAAAGGCGGATCGCTTCCTGGGCGTTATTGAACGGGAGAGCGATCGTTTACAAAAAATGGTGCGGCAAATGTTGGAGCTGGCCAAAATGGAATCGCGTGAATTCCAACGTGGCACAGAGCCTGTTGACCTCAATCCTATGTTTGAGGAAATGCTACCCCCATTGGCCGACCGTGCCTCGGAAAAAGGACTTACCTTCCGCCAAAAAATTCAACCAGAGCTTTCCCCAATTATTGGCAATCCTGATATGTATTATCTTATCTTTAAGAATTTAATAGATAATGCGATCAAATTTACATTAACGGGTACAGTACGGGTAGACGCTTGGCAGGAAAATGACTCCATTTGGGTAAAAGTACAAGATGAAGGTATTGGCATCCCCAAACAGGCCTTACCTAATTTGTTTGGCCGTTTCTTCCGTGCCCAAACGGCCGTTGAGCGCGGCATTGCCGGAACTGGACTAGGACTATACATGGTCAAAGAAGCGGTCGAGAATTATAATGGTACAATCACGGTAAGCAGCACTCAGGGCAAGGGAACAACCTTTACCGTGCAATTACCAATTACTGAGTATTAAATTGTTGTGTGACTCTGCTCGCACAACGTGAGATATGAGTCACATATCATGAATAAGAAACGAATCTACCTCGATCATGGGGCTTCTACCCCTGTAAACCCCCAAGTTGTTGATGCAATGTTACCCTATTGGACGGAATTTTATGGCAATCCGTCATCGACACATGAACACGGCCGTTTAGCCTCTAACGCCCTAGAAGAATCGAGAAGAACCTTTGCCGACCTCATGCATGCACAACCGAAAGAATTTGTCTTTACAGGTTGTGGCTCAGAAAGCGACAATCTTGCCCTGCGTGGCGTAATGTGGGCTGCCCAACAACATGGTCGTGGCAATCATCTCATTACCAGTTGTATTGAGCACAAAGCGATTCTAGAAACGGCCGTTCAACTGCAAGCACAAATGGGCATCGAGGTCACTGTGCTACCTGTTGACCGATACGGCCGTATTTCCCTTAACGATCTCAAAAACGCCATCCGTCCCGAAACTGCTTTAATTAGCATCATGGCCGCCAATAACGAAATTGGCACTATGCAACCCTTTCTTGAAATTGGCGCGATTGCCCGCGAACATAACATTTTCTTCCACACTGATGCCGTGCAAGCTGTCGCCACGACAAAATGGGATTTGGCGGAAATGCCCATCGATCTGCTTTCAATCGCTCCCCATAAATTTTATGGTCCCAAAGGTGTTGGCGTGCTCTACGTTCGTGATGGCATCAATTTAATGCCCACATTAACTGGTGGCGGGCAAGAAGAAGGGCGTCGTTCCGGGACAGTGAATGTGCCCTTTGCCGTTGGTGCGGCCAAGGCATTTGCCTTGGCCCAAGCAGAAATGAATGAGCGTATCAACCATTACACAACACTTCGTGATCAACTAATCACAGGGATAGCCAGTCGATTTTCAACAGAAGATTGTGTATTAACTGGACATCCGACAGAACGCTTAGCGCACCATGCCAGTTTTGCTTTCCGCAACGTCAATGGCAACGACTTGCTTATGCATCTCGATATGGTCGGTATCAGCGCCAGCAGTGGCTCCGCCTGCAAAACAGGCAATCCTAAACCGTCTGCCATCCTCGAAGCCATCGACTTGGGTGATGAATGGACAACGGGTGGTTTACGGTTAACGGTGGGCTCGCAAACGACATCCGAAGATATTGATTACGTGCTCGAAAAAATGCCGCCTACGATTGCCAAAGTTAAACAGTTCAGTTCACTTTTTGCATAAATTTACAGACGACAAATCATCATTCAAGCAATGAAGATTGACTATTAGATTTTTATGAACTTAGATTCTCAAAATAAAAACAAGCGCGTCGTTGTCGCCATGAGTGGTGGTGTTGATAGCTCAGTAACGGCCGCTTTACTCAAAGAAGAAGGATATGAAGTCATCGGCATGATGATGCGCTTGTGGAGCGAACCCGGCATGGGGACCAACGCCCCGCTCAATCGCTGCTGCACACCCGACCAAATGGCAGATGCCCGCCGCGTTGCGGGCATTTTAGACATTCCATTTTACGTTGTTGATGTGCAAGACCATTTCCGCAAAACAATCGTCCAATTCTTTATCGATGAACACGAGATGGGTCGTACCCCAAACCCTTGTATCGAATGCAATCGGCAAATTCGCTTCACGTATCTATATGAACGCGCAATGGCCCTTGATGCTGATTATTTAGCAACGGGACATTATGCACGCGTGGTGCAAAATGGGAATTTATTTGAACTGCGTAAAGGGAAAGATACACATAAAGATCAATCCTACGTGCTGCACATGCTCTCCCAAGAACAACTTGCTCATGTTAAATTTCCTGTCGGCGCATATACCAAACCGGAAGTGCGTGCGTTGGCGGCAAAGTTTGGTTTACCTGTGGCCAGCAAAGATGAATCGCAAGATTTGTGTTTCTTAGGTGATGGTGATTATCGGCGCTTTTTGCAAGAGTATTCGCAAAAAGCAGGCATCCCCGGCCCTATCCTTGATATGGAAGGTGCTCAGTTAGGCGAACACAACGGATTGCCTTTTTACACCATTGGACAGCGCAAAGGGCTGGGCATTACAACAGGATCGCCTGTGTTTGTAATTAAAAAAGATGTGTCGCGTAATGCGCTGATTGTGGGCACGAGAGAGCAATTGGGACAACAACAGCTTTTTGTGCGTGATGTCAATTGGATGGACGAACAAATACCGACAGAACCTATCCCTGTAGAAATCAAAATTCGGTATAAAGCAAAACCGATGGCTGGGGAAGTGACTGTTGCAGGAAACGGCCGTGTTCGAGCCACCTTTTTTGAACCTGTTTTTGGCATCACCGCAGGGCAAGCTGCCGTTTTTTATGATGGAGACAAAGTTATTGGCGGGGGCATTATTGACGATGACAACAACAATACTCATGCCCAACTGAATGTCTCACTCCAGCTAAACGACATACAGGTGAATTCATCATGAGTGGCACAGCATCAGGATTAGTTTTAGGATTTCTCTTAGCCACCGCCTATGGAGCCGCATTTCACTTCATTATGGGCGGGCCAGCACGGCGCATCATTCTCTATGTTGTTATGTCTTGGATTGGTTTTGCTGTAGGTCATTTCATTGGTAATTTACTCGGAATCACCTTATTCACACTTGGTGCCCTCCACCTTTTTAGCGCAAGTATTGGCGCTTGGTTGGCACTTATCCTCAGTTGGTGGTTTGTGCGTAAAGAATCGCGTTAAATAATTTGGGTCTCTCTCAATTTTGGAGACATAATATTTTGGTGTTATACTTTTCACATCGGAAAACAAGCCATGAGTGAAGATACAATTAGACCACAATCTCAAATTACAACCATGCCATTAGATGGTGTGCGTACACAAGAAAATGATAAGAAATCCAAATCATTTTTACAGGCCAATTTAGGACTCGTCTTTGTTGGTGCGTTTATTTTTGCCGTTTTTTGGGGTGGTTTTTTATGGCTCATTGTTTGGCTTGCCAGTAATCAAGCTGCAGAAGTTGAGGCTGTACGGGATGTGATGATCATTATTCTAGCAATGCAATCCTGTGTATTTGGTATTGCTGCGCTTGTTTTGCTCGTCATCGTTATTCGCCTTGTCAACATGCTCGAATTTGAGATTCGCCCCATTCTAGAAAAGACAAACGAAACGTTGGGAACAGTACAAGGAACAACCGCTTTCGTCGGTGAGAATGTTGTCAAACCAACCATTCGTGCAAAGTCTCACATTGCTGGAATCCGCAAAGGGCTTAAAACTTTATTTGGAAATCCCAGAAACAATATACCTTAACCTCATTTCCCGTTAAAATAAGGCATTGGGTTTGAAAGTCCAATCCTTTAAAATATTCAATTAGTTATTAAAAATTCATTTCAACCATTTTGGATTGATACATAAGAGGGTGAACATATGAGTGAAAATTCAAGTGATCTTGGTGCTTTTTTGGCAGGTTTTGTCATTGGTGGACTCGTTGGTGCGGCAACAGCAATCATTCTGGCTCCACAATCTGGTGCAGAAACACGTGCACAAATTTCAACAAAAGGTAACGAACTCGCCCACTCTGGCAGTGAGCATTATCAACATTACCTCGACTCGGCAAGCACTTATACCCATCGCGCAGGTGAAGCCCTTGCAAACACACGTCACCAAGTTGAAAGTGCAACAGGACGTGTGCAGGAGCAAGCGCGCATTGTACTAGACCGAGGCAAATCAGATGATTCTGAGGATACAGGCTCGGTCAATGGACAAGCAGAAAATGGAGAGGTTAGTCAAACCAATGGTCAAGCTGCTGGTTCAGAGGATGATACAGCATAAGCTGGTGCAAATAATCACAAAATTCTTTGTACAGTAAAATTAGTTGATTTGAAGCAGGTGTCTTTGTTGATAGGGACCTGCTTTTTTTACGCTTATGACACAAATTGCCTTAATTACTTTAGACGAATTATTAAAAGAGCTGCCCAATGGAGATACGGCCGTAAATGTGCGCCGTGCCTATGAATTTGCCCAAAAAATTCATGATGGCCGTCAGCGAGAATCGGGAGAACTTTACATCGATCATGATCTTGCCGTTGCCCAAATCATGGTAAGTTTAGGCGTCGATACCTCCACCGTGATCGCCAGTCTCTTGCATGACAGTTTAATGCCCCATACTGGACAAACAACAGAAGTGATTGAAAAACAGTTTGGGTCAGAAGTTGCCTTGCTCGTTACAGGCATCGTCAATCTATACAATTACGCCGAAGAAAGTAATTACAAAAAAGTTCATAACATCAACAGCCGTCAAGCATTAGAAGGGGTACGTCGCGCCATCCTTTCCATCATCGAAGGAGATATTCGTATTATTCTCATTCGCATGGCCGACAGCCTGCAAGATTTGCGTAAGGCGAGTAATTTGCCACCTAAAAGACAGATGGAAATTGCTAGCGAGGCCATGAATATTTTTGCACCCCTTGCCAATCGCTTAGGGATTTGGCAGTTAAAATGGGAGCTTGAAGATCTGGCTTTCCGCTATTTAGAGCCCAAAAAATATAAAGAAATTGCCAATCAACTGGCAGTACGGCGTGCAGAACGGAATGCTTATCTGGAACGATGTCGTCAAAAATTAGCGGCAAAGATCAGTGAAGCAGGCTTAAAGAGCAGCATTGCTGGACGCTCGAAACATATCTACTCCATTTATCGCAAAATGGAACGGAAACACGTCAACCTTGATGAGATTTATGACGTGCAGGCATTACGCATTATTTTAGAACCGAAAGATGCAGCAGCGTATGCCAAAATGAATACCAGCCAAAAAGATGATGTGGATCGGGCCTTATGCTACCAAGCTTTAGGGTTGGTGCATCACTTGTGGAAGCCGATTCCTAAAGAGTTCGATGATTATATTGCTGTGCCCAAGTCAAATGGGTACAAATCGTTACATACGGCCGTTCTTGATCCAGAAACAGGCAACACATTAGAAGTACAAATCCGTACCCTACGCATGCACGAAGAAGCAGAGCTCGGGGTTGCTGCTCATTGGGCTTATAAAGAAAATAATGCCAAAGTTGATACCAATGTTCAAAAACGAATACATGGTCTACGTGAAGTCCTAACTGCCCTGCGTGATGCAAATACAGAACCAGAAGAGGAAGATGTCGTTGAAACCGAAGTGCGCGCCGAGCGTATCTTCGTCTACACTCCCAAAGGAGATGTCTTTGATCTCCCCGCAGGATCAACCCCCATTGATTTTGCCTATCAAATTCATACAGCTGTCGGACATCGTTGTCGTGGAGCGCGGATCAATGGCAAGATGGTCAGTCTCGATTATCGACTCAGATCAGGCGATAGGGTTGAAATCATCACCGCCAACCGTGGCGGCCCCAGCCGTGATTGGATGAACTCTTCACTTGGCTACACTGGCAGTGCCCGCACCCGCAGTAAAATTCGCCACTGGTTCCGTAATCAGGAACGGGATCAAAATATCCAACAAGGCCGTGAGGTCGTTGAACGAGAATTAAAACGTCTAGGTCTGCACGACACCTATTCAGTTGCCAATATTGCGCAAGCTTTGAAATATGAGGATGAGGATGATTTTCTAGCCAAAATCGGCTTTGGCGATATTCAAACTTCGCAAATTAGTGGCGCTTTGGCCTTGATGGCTGGCTCACTTAAAGAAGATGATGAATTACGGCCGTTAATCACCAAACGTCCCAAGAAAAACCAAGGGCTTTCTGTTCAAGGTATCTCCGGTTTCCCCACAAAAATGGCTGGCTGCTGCCAACCCATACCGCCAGAACTAATCATCGGTTATATCACTCGTGGTTCTGGCATTACTATTCACACTAAAGATTGCAAACAAGTGCACATCATCATGGAAAATGAGCCTGAACGAATTATTGATGTTTCCTGGGGTGAAGAAGCTGAACGGTATCCCATCCCCATTGTCGTTAAAGCATATCGTCGTCCCAACTTAATTGATGATATGATCAGCATCCTACGTGGCAAAAACATTCAAGTTCCCCGCACCAAAACAAATACAGCAGGTTCCGTCATGACCGTTTACCTCGAAGCAGAGATTTCCGACATGAACGAACTAAATTGGCTCTTGCAAAAATTCGAAGCCTTACCCAATGTCTTTGAAGTACAACGTCAACGCTGGACTTGAACGTAATCAACAAATGCGTGGTGCGTAGTCAAGTCAACATTTACGCATCACGCATCACGCATCACGCATCACGCATCACGCATCACGCAAGGATTCTCCACCACCCTCAATTTATGTACAAATTATTTACCTCTTGACCAATCTCCCATTGCATGATAAATTTTCTGCAAACGTTTGCAGAGATGGTAAAACAAAATCATGCGCCGTAAGAAAACCGCAAAAGAAGTTACGATCAAAGATGTAGCCCGTGAAGCAGGTATCTCCTATTCCACCGTCTCGCGGGTCGTCAACAACAAGGAATATGTAAAACCAGCCACGCGACAACGCGTGCTGGCCGCCATGGACAAATTAGGCTATCAAGCCAACTTGCAAGCACGCAGTTTGGCAGGTGGCCGTACCAATGTCGTTGGCTTACTCGTTCATGACATCGCCTCCCCTTACACCGGCGAACTTATCCGCGGCATTGATGACGTCCTTGGTGCCAACGATTATGAACTCATGGTTTACACCACCCATCGGCGCAAAAACAAAGAATCCAAGTTTGTCGCCACAATGGCACGGGGCTTAACCGAAGGATTGCTCATTGTACTTCCCGTACAAGCAGAAAAATATATCGAAGACTTAAGACAACGGAATTTCCCATACGTCCTTATCGATCAAAATAGTGAAGATAGTCGGGCTCCAAGTGTGACCACAGCTAACCTTGAGGGTGCATGTGAGGCGGTTGAACATTTAATTGCTCTGGGACATCGGCGTATTGGCGTCATCACAGGTTGGATGGACATTGCAGGTGCTCGCGACCGCCTGGCAGGCTACAAACGTGCCCTCGCAAAACACAACATTCCCTTTGATCCTGAGTTAGTCGTTGAAGGTGACTTCACGCCTCCCAGTGGATATACAGGAGCCGAAAAACTACTCCAATTAGATCATCCGCCCACAGCTATCTTCCCATCAAATGATGATGCCGCCATAGGCACAATTGAAGCAATAAAAGCTGCAGGGCTGGATGTCCCTGAAGATATTTCAGTGATTGGCTTTGATGACGTCCCCCTAGCTGCCAATCTCACCCCAAAATTAACGACTGTACGCCAACCGATTGAAGATGTTGGCAAAATGGCCACGCAGATGTTATTAAACATCATCGACAATCCCGAACAAAAAATTGAACATATTGTTCTTCCTACAGAATTAATCATTCGTGAATCGACCACATCACCACCTAGTCAATGATGTGTTTAGAAAATTTTTATCGGTGATTTCCGTTTAACGACGGAATTGCAGTTCAGAAAAAGAGGAAAATCATGTATACACCATCAGCAGATCATAAATTTACATTTGGCTTGTGGACCGTTGGCAACATCGGTCGTGATCCATTTGGGGAGCCTGTGCGCAAAGTCATTTCGCCCGTTGAAATCGTGCATCTTCTTGCCGAAGTTGGCGCATGGGGTGTTAACTTCCATGATAATGATCTTGTCCCTATTGATGCCACACACGCCGAACGGGACAAAATTGTTAGCGACTTCCAAAAAGCATTGGATGACACGGGAATCGTCGTCCCTATGGCAACGACTAATTTATTTTCAGACCCAGCATTTCGTGACGGTGCATTCACCAGTAATGATGCCAAAGTCCGTGCCTATGCCTTACAAAAAACGATGAATGCCATTGATTTAGGTGTTGAGTTAGGGGCAAAAACGTATGTCTTTTGGGGTGGTCGTGAAGGTGTAGAAACAGATGCGGGGAAAAGTGCTCTTGACTCCGGCAGCCGTTTCCGTGAAGCGTTAAATTTCCTGACGGAATATGTGATTGACCAGGGATATGATTTGAAGTTTGCGTTGGAACCGAAACCGAATGAACCACGCGGTGATATTTTCTTGCCAACAGTAGGTGCAATGCTTGGTTTTATCGAAACATTAGATCATCCAGAAATGGTCGGGGTCAATCCTGAAGTTGCGCATGAGCATATGGCTGGCTTAAATTTCACACATCACGTTGCGCAAGCATGGGATGCGGGGAAATTATTCCACATTGATTTGAATGACCAGGCATTTGGCCGTTACGATCAAGATTTCCGCTTTGGTTCAGTTAACCTGAAAAGTGCATTCTTCCTTGTGAAGTTCTTGGAAGATGTTGGTTATGATGGCAGCCGTCACTTTGACGCCCATGCGTATCGCACGTCTGATTATGAGGATGTAAAAGCATTTGCAACAGGATGTATGCGCACCTACCTCATCTTGAAAGAAAAAGCAGAAGCGTTCAATAATGATACTGAAATCCAGGCATTATTGGCAGAAATTCATGCAGATGATGGCTCGATGGACGGGTTCAAAGGCGTTTATTCTCCAGAAAAGGCAGCTTCTTTGCGTGAGCACCAATTTGATCGTGCTGCGCTTGGTGAACGGGGACAGCCTTATGAAAAATTAGATCAATTGACGATCGAATTGTTGATGGGTGTCCGTTAATCTCAAAACGAAAACGGAGCGGCTCTCGTACCAATTGAGAGGCTGGTCTCACTGATTTCACAAAGGTATTTTAATCTTCTTGCACAACGCGAGGATGGGGGACTTCTACTTGGATAAGAAGTCCTCCTTTTTTGCGATTGCGGTAATTGAGGCGTCCGCCCATCAAGGCAACGCGTTCGCTGATGCCCAACAAGCCATAATGTCCTTCGCGGCTTAGGGCTGCGAGGTCAAAATCTTTGTTTAAGCCCGTACCGTTATCGGCGATGGTAATCAGTAACATACGGGGTGATGTGTGTTTGAGAGAAACGGATACGGCCGTTGCATTGGCATGCTTCCACACATTATTCAAACTCTCTTGGATGATGCGAAAAATAGAAAGCTCTATCTCTTCCGGTAAACGGCCGAATTTTGCATCAATCTCTAAAGCCACCTCAATGCCCGTGCGTTCACTCCACGCATAAGAAAAAGACTTCAAGGCGGCATCAAGACCAAGGCTGTCTATTGTCGGAGGGCGCAAATCTCCACAAATACGGCGTAATTCTTCGACCAAAAAACGAATATCGTTGCGTACGTCAGCAACATCCTCAACAAGTTCTACATTATCGGCCGTTTTGCTGCCCACTTCTTCCAACTGGTAATTAACAGAAAGCAAATCTTGAATCATTTGGTCGTGCAACTCCCGTGCCAAATGTTTTCGCTCCTCTTCCCGTTCTGTCAACAAGCGACGCTGCGCATCTTGCAAGGCCAAGTTAGCACTATCCAATGCAGCGACTTGATCACTCAACTGGTCTAACAAATGTTTATTGATTGTGTCTTGTACAGCTAAATCACGCTGCAGTAACATTTGATTGTGTTGCAAGGTTTCGGCCTGACTACGCGCGCGATAATAGCTGTCTAAAGCCCAGATGACTGGCGTTCGCTCTTGGCGTTCAGAGGTTCCAATGACGGCGGCCACAACTTCTTCTCGATTGGTCTCATCGGTACGGAAATTCCCGGCAACCTGGCCCTGGCGCAAAACAACAATGCGATCGGCAACGGCAAACAGATGGTCGAGGTTGTTGCTGCTGAATAATACGGCCGTTCCTTGCTCTTGCCAATCACGAATCAAACCCAATACTTTTTGTTGATAGGGGTAACTTAATAACTGACTGGGATCATCCACAATAATAAACTGAAACGGCCGTGACATCACCTGCGCAATAGCAATCAACTGCCGTTGCTCGCTAGAAAGATTGCCAACCGGTACAGATAAAGAGGGCACACGCACATCCAACGAATCAAGCAAACGTTGAGCCTCTATCTCCATTCTCTGTTGGTCTGGAATATTCAAATTCCAGCGCCACAACTTTCGCCCTAGCTCATGACCCAAAAAAATATTACTTGTGACATCAAAACTTTCTGCCAAGGCTGGCTCCTGGTACACAATCCCAATCCCTAATTCATGCGCAGAAAATGGCCATTGCAGTTGATTCCCATCAAAGTACAAGCTGCCCCCATCGGGTACTTGCAACCCAGAAATCACCTTAATCAACATCGACTTCCCTGCCCCACTACGACCAGCCAAACCAACAACTTCACCCGGATAAATTTCCAAATCAACTTGCCGTAAAGCAACTAAACTACCAAACTGCTTCGAAAGTTGAGATGCACGGAACAAAAGAGGCATACTTTAATCCAAACTATCCTCAATCATCTGATGCAAGGTTGACGCATCTAAATCCTTCTTATCTAAAAAAGCCATTGCGCCAGCCTCCAATCCCAAACGATGAAATTCTCTGTCAGGGTATGCACTCATCAACACAATACGCGCAGCTGGTAATTGTGCTTTAATTCGTCTCGTACAACGAATACCATCCTCATCTCCCAAAACAACATCAACAAACATAATTTGCGGAGAAACCTGCTTCGCCAAACGAACTGCTTCCTCCGTATTCCCCGCCTCATAAATAAA
>JBNKHS010000025.1:0-19570 GCA_050290485.1 Promineifilaceae bacterium (SeqCode)
GATAGCCAGCCGTGTTTGTAATGCTTCTTCCTTGAAATCATGAACCATGTCATACCAAACTTCCGGTTCATTTGGTGTTGGATAGCCCCCACCACCATTCAAAATGGAGCCAATAAAATATTTGGTGATGTCTCCTTTTTGAATGCTCTTTCTTTCAACTTGCGTCATCTGCCCAATTTTTTCGGCAATGGTCATTTGGGCGATGAGTTCGTTGATTTTTGCTTCGTGAGTTAGTTTTGCTTTTGTCATGTTTGTAGTACGTGGTGCGTAGTGCGTAAACTTAGCTACGCACTACGCCCTACGTTAAGTTTATTCCTCTAGAGTTAGACCATGTCCGTATGGGAAAAGTGGGTCATCCTCATAAGCACCGAGTGGAAGTTGTTCCATGCTGGCTGGCCAGGTGACGGAGAGTTTGCCTGTGAAGGGATGATCGCCGTACAGGTTGTCAGCGACGCCTTGCCCTTCGGTACCGGGCAGCCAGGCGGCAACCCAAGCGTCGGCCAGTGGTAATTGGTCGGTTATGATTAACGGCCGTCCTGAAAGCAAGATGACCACCAACTTATCCACACGATCCCCCATCCGTTGGATAAGATCAACTTCACCATCCGATAAATTCAAATCAACAGCATCACCACGCCCTTCGGCATATGGTTTTTCACCCAAAACGACGATGCCAACATCGCCTTCTCCTTCTACATCTTCAAATTTGCCAAAGCGATCATAGTACACATTGTCGCCACCAGTCGCTTGTAATCCTTGTAAAATTGTGGTGCCTTCGGTGATGTTGCCTTCACCCCCTTGCCATTCAATTGTCCATCCTCCAGATTGAATCCCAATATCATCTGCGGCAGATCCGGCAACAAACACAGTTGCATCTTTGGCAATAGGCAAGGCTTCATTTTCATTTTGCAACAAGACCAATGATTGGCTTACCGCTTCTTGGGCAACTGCACGGTGTTCATCTGAGCCGATGAGAGCCAATAGTTCGGGATCGGGGTAGGGGTGTTCAAACAGCCCTAAATCAAATTTGGCCGTGAGGATACGGCGTACCGCATCATCGATTCGTTCTTCAGAAATGTCACCGTTGGCAACGGCCGCTTCCATCACAAAAACAAAGGTGTTTGCATCGTAAGGCACCATATTCATATCAATGCCTGCATTGATTGCTTTGACGGTGGCGTTGTAATAATCGCCATCAATTTGATCGATCGCTTTCCAGTCAGAAACAATAAACCCAGCAAAGCCCATTTCCCCTTTAAGCACTTCATTGAGGAGATAATCATGGCCATGCATTTTTTCGCCATTCCAACTGCTGTAGGAGGCCATGACACTTTGCGCGCCCGCTGCTAAGGCGGGGAAGTAGGGTGCGAGATGGGTTTCCCTTAATACAGCTTCGCTAGCGATAGTGTCACCCTGATCAATGTGGTAATTGCTAGAGCCTGTGCCCCATACGGTGCCGCCATCACCCACAAAATGTTTGACGGTGGCTAAGGCGGTGGTGGGATCGCTTAGATCATTTCCCTGCATCCCTTGCAAAAGTGCTGTGCCCAACTCGCCAACCAACTCTGGATCTTCACCGTAGGATTCGTAGGTGCGTCCCCAACGAATATCTTGCACAACGGCAAGCACAGGGGAGTAAATCCACGGAATGCCGGTGGCCAAGGTTTCTACCGCCGTGATGCGCCCAATTTCTTCAACGAGATCAGCGTTGCGGGTAGCCCCAAGACCGATGTTGTGCGGAAAGATAACAGCACCTTTCAGATTACTGTGTCCATGCACAGAATCGATGCCATAGATGATGGGAATGCCAAGTCGCGTGGACAGTGCTTCATCTTGATATTCACTGACCATTTCGGCCCAAGCTGCGGGGTTATTAACGGAAGGTGATCCACCCCCACCACTGAGAACAGCACCTAGCAAGCGACGTGAGATGGTGTCATCTCCTAAGCTCCCTTTTTCAATGAGGGTCATCTGTCCGATTTTTTCTTCGATGGTCATGCGAGAGAGTAAATCTTCAACCCGCTCTTCAGTAGGTAATGTGGGATCGAGATAGGCGCGTGGTTCTTCGGTAGCTGTCGGTTCAGGAACGGCCGTTGCTGTCGGGGGCACATCTGTCGCCGTTGGTTCAACTGCGGTAGTCGCTGTTGCTGGAACGGCCGTAGGCTGTGCGGCTTCTGGTTGGGCACAACCTGTTAATAAAAGAAAAATGATTGCTAAAAATAGGCGTTGCTTTTTCATATTGGATCTTTTTCCAAAATTGGTTCAACCGCAAAGTTTGAACCAATCTAACTTTAGATGGGTTACGGTTAAGGCGCTAAAACGAGTAAAGAGATTGATTGGCCGGGTAAGCTGATTTCGCCACCATTTTCCCAATCAACAGCGCCTAAATTTTCGGCATTATGTTCTTGATCAAAACGCCACAGTTCATGACTGCTTGGCGTGAAATTTTCGATAGTTAAAGGGACGGAGACATCTGGTTTGTCGCGGTTGATGAGCATGATGGTTACTGTGCCATCGGCTGCTTTGGCCGCGAGAATGGAGACGTAAGGAACGGCCGTATCTGCATGAACCTGTTCTGTGCCAAACCGTTTGTACAGTTGATAGACATAGTAAGACGGCCGTACTTCACTACGATCCAGTAAGCCCCAGCCGTTGGTATTGTGTTGCAGAGCAAACTGAGCGACCATATCGACATCATTATCAATCATCCTGCCCAAAGCATCCGCTAGCCAAATCGCGTTGTAAAAGGAGTCTGGGGTCGTCTCACTTCCCGCTGCCGAAGACCAATTGGAATTAAATTCCATAATGGCGAGGGGGAGATCGTTACCTGTCTCTTCAATAACGAGGTTGCGCAAAGCGGGAACAAGATCATCCCATTCCGCAGAGTTGTCTCTTAGTTCTTCGAATGATGGTGGTCCATCAGAGGGGTTTTGTGGGAATGGGTAACGATGGACGGCAACAATATCGACCATGTCCCCATTGGCTTTGAGGAATTGACGCAGCCAATCACGCCCTTGGGCATCTTTAGGGTTGGTTGTTTCATTAGCGCGGAATTGATTGGTGTCGGGTCCAATGAGTTTAATATTGGGATCGACCGCCTTCATTGCTTCCGCAAATTCACGCCAACGGGCGTTGTAAAAATCGGTGTCTAAATATTCATCAGCACCGCGTGATTCTGGGAAAAGATTGGGCTCGTTGCCAATACTCCAGAATTGGATGTTGTAATCATTTTCTACATTGGCATAGCGCACAAGTTCTGCTGCTTGTTCCGGTGTGCCTTCTAAAATATTGGTACTAATGCTCACATCTGCGTCAATCATGCCAACCAGATCCATAAATTGATCAAGCTGGTAATCACGAATCGTATTGGTGTCGCCCCAATTTCCTCCAGGAAAGCGAATAAAGGTGATGCCCGAGTTGAGGTAATCTTCCATGACCCCCATCGGCACAGTAATCCACGGTCCATAATTGGTACCGTAAACGTAGGGATTGATCGCTCCTTTGGAAATGTCTGGTTGGACGACGAGTGTGCCAGAAACGGCCGTTGCGGGAGTGGGGGTGGGCTCAATTGTTGGTGTAGGCACAATTTCCTCTACCAATTCAGGCTTATTTTCTTGTGCACAGGCAACCAAAAGTAAAAGTAGGCAAGCTACCGCAAAAAAACGATTCATTTTCATCTTTCTTTTTATGTGAAAGCGATAAAGTTCTTGAAATACCGAGAGACGATCTTTACGCTTTCACCCAAGTAATCGGCGTTTTATATCAATTTATTTTTAGAAACATTTCGCCCGATTACATAATTGGGGTGATTAACTATGTAAAGAAAAACCATTGCATTTGCGCCTAACGTGGGAGGTGAGGGAACACGCTATACACAAATGGCAATGGCTTTTTCAGATCGAGTAAACCCCCGATATCATTTTAATTCATAACTATTTGTCCACACCGGTGATGACCACACCTTGGATGAAGATACGTTGAGCAAAGAAGAAGATTGTCAACGGTAAAATAATTGTCATGATTGATGCTGCTTGAATCAGTTGTGGTGATGAATCAAACAACCCATTAAAGGTCGTTAAGCCAACTGACAAAGGCACTAAATCAGGTTTACCAACAAGGTAAATCAAGGGACCAAAGAAGTCGTTCCAAGCAAAGAAGAAGTGGAAGAGGGTAACGGCCGTTAATGCTGGAACTGCTTGTGGCAAAATAACCGAGACAAATGTCCGTACTGGGCCTGCCCCATCAATCATCGCCGCTTCTTCCATTTCACGCGGAATTGTCAAGTAGTATTGGCGCATCAAAAAGACATTGTACGCATTCGAGAAGATCGTCGGCACAATGAGGGGCAACCACGTACCCGTCCACCCAATTCTGGTAAAGAAAGCATAGGTTGGCACTAATGTTACTTGTGGTGGCAAAATAATTGTAGCAATCAGGATAATGAACAACACATTTTTAAATGGAAAATTGTATCTTGCAAAGCCATAAGCCACGATAGCAGCTGAGGTCACAGCCATAATCGTCGTTGTGACTGCATACATCAACGTATTCCCCAGCAAGCGTGCAAAATTAATCTTCTCAAACGCTTCCGGATAATTGCTCCACTTTGGCGAGAAATCGCGTGCTGGTTCTAACGTGCGCCATCGTCCTTCCCACTCAATCAATGCTTCAGCATCAGGGTTGGCAGGGTCAAGGAATTGACTGGATTCTCTACCTTTTTGGTAAAGCGCAAGTTGTTGTGTTGACCCATCTTCAAAAGTCACATTTAAAATATCATACTCTTTGCCTTCATACTCAAGCGTTGCTGGTTCGTAAGGCAGAATTGGCGAGGTTGGGTCTGAAATTTGCGTTTCTGTTTTTAAAGAAGTTAAGAACCCATATGCCAGCGGTGCCAAATAAAGAGAGCATAAAAGTAAGGTGAACGTTGTGATACCACCTTTTGCAAAAAACTTGCGTCGTCTTTGGCGTACACGCCATTCCGCTTTTTTCCCAGTCTGCGCTGGACGCACAGCTTGTTCAGATGTTGTACTGGTAGTCATCGCTAGTCACCTCCTGCATAGTAAACCCAATGTCTAGCTGTACCAAACAAAATAAGGGTCAAAACGAGTGAAATAATAAACAAGAACCAAGCCAACGTGGCTGCATACCCCATATTGGCAAAAGCAAACGCTTGTTTATAAAAGTAAATCATAAAGAAGCGTGATGCTCCTTCTGGATACCCATTCCCACCATTGAGAACATAGGGAGTATTGAAGTATTGCAGCAGGCCAATAACGCCCAGAACCAAATTGTAGAAAATTACTGGAGAGATCATGGGTAACGTAATGTGCCATAAACGACGCCACCATCCAGCTCCATCAACTTTTGAAGCATCATACAAATCGGTAGGAACACCTTGCAACCCTGCCATTGTAATTAAAATCGTGTTCCCAATAGCCCAAATACCAATAAAGGTATAGGCAAAATAAATTAATTCTGGTTTGTCTAGCCAACGAATCGCTTCATCACCAATCCCCACTGCAGGGTAACCAGTTAAATTTTCAATACCACGATTTAGCCAACCCGTTTGCGAATTTAGAACGCCAGACCAGATCAAAATAGCAGCAATGCCAGGAACCATTGTTGGTGCGTAGAATAAGGTTCTAAAAACATTTTTCCCGACTAAGTCATGCGAATTGAGCAGAATTGCTAAGAAAATAGCTAAACTAAACCCAATTGGCAATGTAATAATGGCAAACTTAAATGTGACTCCAAGCGATTGCCATACATTGGGGTCATTGAAGAGCATACGCTCCCAATTTTGTAGACCGATAAATTTTGCTTCTTCTGGGGTTGCCAATTGAAAATCCATTAAGGAAAATGCAAGAGACGCAACCATCGGAAGGATTGTAAAAATAGAAAAACCAACAAGCCATGGGCTAATAAATATATACCCCCATTTGGCTTTATATTTTTCCATTTTGGTCATTTTTTTGCGCTTTTTAGGTTTCGATTGACCTTCATCGAGCGCATCTACGAATGACGCCATAATTTCACCTCCAGAAAGACTTCCAAATTAACCGATATTAGATACCATACCATATTTTTGGTTAATTTAAGCCATTCTTTCCCTCAAATTGATACAAAAAACGATTCAGAACATTAAATGATGTATTTGGTAAAAGAGGTCTGGCTTTGTTTTCAGCCAGACCTCCTAAAACTAAGTGTTAATTAGTTAGCTGCGTCATAGATAGCTTGTAAATCGTTGACGAGGCTTTCAATTTCTGCATCGATATCCATATCTGGATTATTGTCGATTAATTGGTTGAAGGCGTTCAAGCGATCACGTGCTTCTAGTTCATTTGGATACCCTTCTTCGTGGCTTGGGTTATCTGGATAACTCATGCTGTCGATAACAACTTGCCAGTTGATATCTTGGTCAGGGAATTGATTTGCATCCAAATCTGCAAAGAATGATTCTTGCAATGGAATACGTGCAGGCAAACCACCGTAAACTGCAGCCAAATCTGGAACTGCTTCACCTAACAAGTAAGTCAAAACGGTGAATGCTTCTTCTGGGTGTTCGGTGCTCTTAGAGATAGCAAAGGTGTCCGCATGCATTTTTGCAGTTGTTTGACCATTAACTTCTGGCATTACCGCGATACCCCATTGGGCGTTCTCGTTGATGTTTCCGGTACAGCAAGTGGCATACCAGAGATGGATGTGATCCATAGCAATGTTACCAGTATCGAACCAGTTGCCTTCACCGAAGGTTGTGCTGCCACCATATGGGCCGTTTGGAATGAAGAAATCTTCCCATTGGCCACGATGATACCAACGCACACATTCGTCCCATTCTTCTGGCATGTAAGCGTTGCCATCTTCATCAACCATCAAGTTAGCGCCGAACATGGTACAACGACCACGGAAGTCGGTCCATTGTGTGCCATAACCAAATTGAACAATTTGTTCTGGATCGAAATCTTCGCTGGTGGCATCGTTACCGTTGGCATCAACGGTTAAGAGTTTAGCAAGTTCTTCAACGGTTTCGAGGTTCCATGGCATTTCGTTACCATCTGCATCGACGTAAGGTACACCAAATTCTTCTGGTGGATATGGCAAACCTGCTTCATCAAAGAGATCTTTGTTGTAGAAGATGAATGATGGGAAGACTGCGAATGGCAAACCCAATTGACCTTCACCTGGGACTTTGTAATAGTCGACCAATGCAGGGTCGAATTCGCTGACATCATAGTTTGTGGCTTCCATTAATGGACCAATATCGAGCCATGCACCTGGGAAGGCAGCACGACCAGCAATACCCATAGGTCCAACGATATCTGGTGCGTTACCAGCAGCAATTTGGGTGTTCAAAACATCTGTTGCACTTGCATTGTCAACAATTTCCAAAACGAGTTCAATTTCGTCTTGGGAAGCGTTGAAAGCATCTACAACTGCATTTTGAGCGTCAAATTGAGCTTCGTCAGAACCGGTACCAATACCAACATACCAACGAATTTCAACTTTTTCACCATCTGACATGGCTTCTTCTTCGGCAGGGGCTTCTTCTTCAGCAGGGGCTTCTTCTTCCATTGCTTCTTCTTCAGCTGGAGCTTCTTCTTCCATTGCTTCTTCTTCGGCTTCTTCAGCTGGAGCTTCTTCTTCGGTTGATGATTCTTCAGCAGGTGCAGCTTCTTCGGCTGGGGTTTCTTCGGTACCGCCACCACCACAAGCAACGAGCATCATCCCGAAAATCAATGCTAATACTAATAATAGAAATCGCGAATTGCGCATTTTCTTCTCTCCTTGTGCGAATTTGAGATAATAAAAATTTTTCAATCTAAACTTAAGGTTTTAAGATGTTTGTCAATTTACGGTAAAGCATCACCTCCTCTATGTGATTAATACTTGTTGAGCATGACTCTGGACGAGTGCGATGCCTCCCCATGCACCAAAGTTGCGATTTTGTGGGGCAAGTTCTATTTTTTCTGCTTTTAATAAATCAGCGGCTAGGGGAGACAATGAAGCTTGTCGTTCCCATTCCCGCAAGATTGCTTGTAAAAATGGTGTTCCTGCATGTGACACGCCACCACCGATGATGATTTTATCGGGGTCATACGCCATAATCAGATTTTGCAACCCTCGTCCTAGCATAGCTCCTGCATTGTCAATGATACGTTGTGCGGCAGGATCATTTTGGGCTGCTGCGCTGAATACGGAAACGGCCGTAATTTCAATCCCTTTTTGTTGTGCCACGGCTAATAGTCCGTCAGTCACCTGCATTGCTGCATTTGTATAAGCTGGTCCGGCAGTAAATGTTTCTAAACAACCATAGTTGCCACAGTTGCAACGTGAGCCATGGGGATTAACCACCATATGCCCAAATTCACCAGCCATCTCATTGCTACCACGATGTAATTGTTTGTTCAAAATAACCCCTGCAGCAACACCGGTTCCCACTGTGACATAAATTAAATTGTCTACTTGCGGATGATAAAAGTAATGAACCCCAAGTGCAGCCAAACGAACATCGTTTTGTAAATAACAAGGTACACCCAATGCTTGTTCTAATCGTTGCCCTGCAGGATAAGATGTCCAATTGAGGTTAACTGCAAAGGCAACCTCTCCGTTTGCAGGATTTACTTTTCCTGGAATACCAAGGCCAATTCCGTCAACGACATCTAATGAGACATTGGCAGCAGCTAAAGTGGACAAAACAGCATTTGTGATACTATCTAACGTATTTTCCTCTGTAGAAACATCAGTAGGAAAGGTTAACTCTGCTAACTTGGTTAACTGAGAATCAACAACAAGCACATTGATTTTTGTGCCGCCAATATCAACCCCAACTTGAATGTTTGCTGCTGTTGTTGTCATTGTTGTTTGTTGATCTAATACGATCATGAGTTTGTTTCACGAATTGCCCCACAAGATTCACGAATGATCAGTTCTGTAGGCAGAACGATGCGTCTTGCTGGAGCAATACCATTTTCTAAAACGTCCATCAAAGTATCAACGACCATGGAGCCAACACGTTTGATAGGTTGACGCACAGTTGTTAGTGTGGGAACTAAATTTGAGCGGTGGAGTAGGTCATCGAAGCCGATAACGGCAATATCTTCAGGGATACGAATGTTGTGATAATTTAAGGCGCGGATTGCACCTTGGGCCATGGTGTCAGAGGCGACGAAGACGGCATCAATGTTTTTGCTAATTAGCCGTTCCATGGCACTATACCCACCTGCTTCTGTGTAATCTGCTTCGATAATAATGTTTGCATCAATTGTGTGCCCACGGTCACGAAGGGCGTTGAGATAGCCATCACGGCGATTGATGGCGGCGTAGTTGTTTAAATCGCCGGTAATATGTGCGATTCTTTTATAGCCAAGACGAATTAAGTGAGTAACGGCCGTATGTGAGCCTGTTAAATTATCGGAATCGATGAAATTTACTCTTGGGTTATCGTGATATCCAACCAAGACAAATGGAACTTGATTATCAATGAGGTCTGGGATGAGCGGATCATCCATATGCGTTCCTGTTACGATAAGCCCGTCAAATAAACGGTTTCCCATAATTTTGGGATAAAGCTTGGCTTCTTCTTCTTTTGTATGGAATAAGAAAAGGGATAAAGTAAGGTCTCTGGCGTTACTTGCTTGGGTAATACCCTGGATGAGGCGGGGAAAATACGGGTCAGCGAATAAAGATTGGGCGGGTTCTGCAATAACAAGGCCAATTGTGTTGGCGCGCTGCCCTGCAAGTGAACGTGCCGCCGGATTAGGACGATAGCCAGTCTGATCTATGACAGATAGAACACGCTGTCGAACTTCTGATCGAACGCCAGATTGGTTATTAACAACACGAGAAACAGTAGAGCGAGAAACCCCTGCTAATTCTGCAATCGATTCGAGCGTCTGCCGTTCCATTCGTTTCTAAACCTGTGCGATCCAATTTGCGTATTGGGATCGCTCCCATTGATGTCAAAAAAATATAGGTGATCCCAAACAACTTTTTGGCAAAAAAGGGAGATGTTTGGGAATGTTTGGGAACGCTCCCAAACATTGAGGCAAATATAGCAGAGCTTATAGGGTTTGTCAACTAGATTACACAATAAAAATAAAGCAAATTATATAAATTGCCCAAAAATAACCCGTACTCAAGTACTGAGAGCGCTCTCGTTGATGGGAACGCTCTCAGAGAGTGATAGGTGTGTTCTAAGATGATGAGATCTTGTTTGGGAATTTTAGAGAATAAATAAGAGGAATCAGAATTAGCGCAGCAGTGCTTTGAATCTTGAGGTTCCTCTTAAAGAGACAAATGCAGGGCGTGTTGCTACCCATTGACGATATTGAGGTGCTTTTTGTAACCCAACGGTCAAGTCATGGATGGCCTCATCTGGTTTCTGTTGCTGCATTGCCAGCAAAGCCTTATTTAACCAAGGCACAGCGTAATCGGGATCGAGTTTGGTGGCCATATTGAAAGCAGCAAGCGCTTCCTCTTGTCGATCCATATCCCGTAAGGCATTCCCTTGATTATTATAGATGTAAGCAGAGGTCGCATCATGTTCGATGGCTTTATTGAAAGCATCTAATGCTTCCTCATAACGTCCAAGATGTAGGTAGGTATTGCCTTTGCCGTTGAGAGCATTTGCAAATTTAGGATTAAGCTCTAAAGCCCAAGCGAATGCTTCTAATGCGTCGTCATAACGACCTAAATCGTTAAGGACAATGCCCCGATTACTGTGTGTGCCTGCTTCTTCTGGAGCAATATCTATGGAACGATCATATGCTTCTAAAGCAGCTATGTTCTGCCCAAGCCGGTGCAGGATGTTGCCTTTGGCATTGAACAAGTATGGTAAGAGATGCGGTGCGGCCGGTTTGGCGAGATCGATTGCTTGTTCCAAGTACATCAACCCTTGTTCTGGTTTTTGCACCATATCGTTGTAAATGGCTAAGGTATAGAGAAGCTCTGCACGGCTGGCATTGTTCATTTCATCAGGAGGGAGCTCGGCTAATAACTCCTGGCGTAACCGAATTCCGTTTTCTAAGTCATTTTTGTCGTGGATGATATTGCCATGATAGTTGAAAAATCTCAGGTCACTGAGAAGTTCGTTCTTGTTTTCGGTGGTTGGTGTGTCGAGAAAGGTGATTGTGCGTCCACGAAATGCCCAAAAATCTGGTGCGGTTCGAGCAAGCTTACCAATTTCTGTTTCATGCACCCAAAAAAGGATACGCTGTTGATCTTCGATGAAGTATTCGCGTCGGTAGTTGAGATATTTTACGGCCGTTTCGCCCGCTTGCATCAAATCATAGATGAAGAAAATCGCTTTGCCTTTTTGGGGGTGGCATCTTAGATAGTAGGGCAGATCGACGCTATCTGTCTTTGTTGAGATACGAATGTGGACAATTTGTTCCCCGTGATCAATTAGCTGCTCTTCAAGTTTTTTGTCGGCGCGTGTGCGTGTAAATTCTGACAAATAGGTTGCAAACAAGATGGCCGCTTTATGCGCTTTTCCAGCTCGTAATAGATAATTTGCTAATTGATCGACGCGTTCTGAAATGGTTTGTTCCACTTCTGGTAACGTCACCTCACTCATCAGATTACTCCAATAATGGTAAAACGATGGGATGAACATCGACCCATGATTCATCATTAACATATTCGATGGCGGCCGAAATGTAAAGCAGCGGAGCGAGCTGCTCCGGATTGGTCAGCTCTTGGCTGCTGCGGACATGACGTAATACTTCTATATCTTCACCACTAAGCATGCGACGGAAATCGCTGCGGAGCTCAGAGGCACTGCGCACCACATCTTCGACGACGATTTTAGAACGGCCGTTATTGAGAGCATGATCAACGGCCAGTTGAATTAAGCGAGCCATGTCACGCATGACACCGCCGCTTAATTTGGCGGCTTCATCCAGTGCCTCCATCTCGATTAAATTTACATCCATGCGCTTTAAAGCAAATTGGCGCATGGTATGAAAACCTGCTTCCCAGCGTTGGTTGGGGTTGTGACGTTCAAATAGTTTGATGCTGGGCAAAAATTGACGGCCTTGGCTGATGGTTACAAATTCGCGTGTAAAAAAGACTGCAATAGGCACCGTATAGACGATAGGAAACGCTGGTTGTTCCAGCAAGGTCGCATATTCATGGAAGATTGTTTTCGCCGTTGTGAAGGGCGGTTTGTCAAGGTCATCAATCATCACTAATGGGGGTTTGCCTTCTTGTTTGGTAATCGCGGCGGCAATAAGATTAACTTGACGGAGCCAGTCAGTGATGGACGGTTGTAGCTCTTGGCGGATTTCGCGACGACTAACTTCTTCTTGTTTTGACTTAAGTAGCACATTGAGGAAATAGGCACGCAAACCGGCCTCGCCTTGCGCAGATATTTCTTTGTTGGTCATGCGCAAGCGACTAGTGATTTGACCACGCATGCCTTCTAACTCATCAAGCAACTCTTTGGGTAATTTTTTGCCATAACCATGCTCTTTATCCGTATACTGCAAAAAGAGCTGCGCTCCAATCGTGAAAAGGACATCAACTTGATCCAGATCGTTGACATCAGCAAAGTCGCGGATGGAGTAATGAATGACGATAAATTGGTCACGAATATCTTCGTCCATAGCCAAGCGATTCATTTCTGTCGATTTTCCGGCGCCACGATGCCCTGAAAGATAATACTTTGGGGGGCGTGACAAACGTCGTGATCGCAGTAGGGCACGGCGTAAATCGAGTAATGGTTTGCCGGGTCTTTCGACGTAAAAATTAGAATTTGCTGTTAGTGGTGTATAAGGATCAAAGTTGATCCAAACATCGTCGAGATTGGTCGCTCTTTGCTCATTCATATGGGGATTATACCACGCTGGTCACGCGTGGAGATGCGAATTTGTGGTTAATTTACGACCGTGTTCAAATCAACTCTTAACAAGACTTTCTTTCACTTTTGCCCAACGAAAGGAGTTAACTTGATCAGGACGGTCAAAGAAATACTCCTCCAAATAAGGCTCGATTTCCATTTGCCAGATAGTTGGTAATTGGATGATCAAGTTGTGGGTCAAGAAATAGGTGATACCTAAAGCATAATGGGGATCGCCAATTTGGTTGTTGATTTGGTTGAGTAAGTTGATTAATGGTTCAGGATCGTAACCGACCTGTTGGTGAAAATGGCGCAATATTTCCATATTGGGAGACAGATGAATAAACGCGAAACGGCGGCGCAGGGCATGATCAACAAGGGCAATGGAGCGATCAGCCGTGTTCATCGTGCCTATGATTAGCACATTGCGGGGAATAGATAACCTTCCGCCACCTGCCAAGGGGATTTCAGCTTGGCGGTATTCGAGCAGGTACATCAATTCGCCAAAGACAGAAGCGAGGTTGGCGCGGTTGATTTCGTCGATGATGAGCACACAGGGATCGGTGCGGGTATTGGCTTTTTGGCAAAAGCGCAGGAAACGGCCGTATTGCATTTTGTAATGTAAATTGCCATCTTCATCGGTAAACGGCCGTATTCCCTGCACAAAATCTTCATAGGCGTAAGCGGGATGAAATTGCACCAATTCTTGAAACCCATCTCCTTGTGAAACGAGATGTTGTGCCAGTTTTTGGGCAACAAAGGTTTTGCCTGTTCCTGATGGCCCGTAAAAAATGGCTTGTCCTTTGCGTTGAAGAGCAGACAACCAATGGCTTAATATTTCTTCTGGATATCCCGTTTCAGATGCACATTTGGCAAGTGTATATTGTTGGCTTGCCGCATTTGTGTTTTCCACTTGAGCCGCTTGTATGGTTTCTTTGAGAACGGCCGTTTCGGGACGAGTAATGCTGTAAGCAATAGGAGGTGCGGTTCCTGACGGCGGGATGTCGAGATCAATCTGCCCACGCAAATCTAAACGTCCGGTGCTCACATGACTTTCTTGGGCACAAATCCAGATGAGGCTTTGTACGTCGACCATATCCTTAGCCCCAAACGAGGACATTGCTTCTAGGACAGCCTGCGCATCACGCAATAAGGTGTGATAACTGCCAGAAGAGGGTTCAAGAGTAATCAATACTTTGGTTGATGAGGCTCCTTTTTCATCGCCACTGTCTTGCATGAATTTATTGAACCAACGGGCTGTACGTGGTTTTACAAACAAGTCAGTTGTTGGGTGGCACAAAAATAGATAGTAAGTAGGGAAGGTCCATTTGTTGGGTAAATTGTTGTTGCGTAAATAGTCGGAGAAGGTTTGCAAGCGACGGGTGGAAGCGCGATCGCCATAGAGCAAATTTCTAAATTGGGTGCAAAATTCGGGTGTGTCTAGATCGGGGTGGTAGAGAACGGCCGTATCGCCAGAAGCAGGAACAACACGCCACAAAAGATTATTATACCGCCCCAATTTGTCTAGTCGTTCGATAATCAGTTCAAAACGGCCGTTTGCCAACAAATCATCTAACACATCTTGCGATAGCCACTCTTGCGCTTTGGCAATGGTTGCCCGCTTATAATCAATTTCTTCCCTAACAAAATCGGAATGCGAAAAATCTTGCCAATTTGGGTAACGTCTCTGCACCAAACTGATTAATTCTTGTACCTTCCAATCAGGAATAGCCATACTTCCTTACCCTTTTTGTGAGTCTGATTTGAATCTGCCCAGATTTTTATAGTTTAGACGCTGCTGATTTTCCTTGCAAGCAATAGTATTTTAACCGATATAGTAGCTGATTCCATTTGATTGATTGAGGGCACGATCAATTCGTTTATGATTGTTAATGGTAGGGGAGTTGATATTTTAAAATGTTAGCCAGAGCGATTGTTTCAGGCTGTAATGGATAGGGAAGCTTGATGTTTTCCCATTTTTTACCAAGAAGCGGCTCGATGGTGTCATGTTGTAAGATGTCGTAATCGCCTGGTCCGCTTATGTGGTGGCAAATTTCATAGGGATTAAGTAAATTCTCTGAAAAGGAGATTTGTAGAAAACGACAAATGCCAGCCATGGTTTCTCTAGGCTGTGCTACCAAATGCTCATAGTGCAACAAATAATACCGTTTAGATTCAGTTTGTTCTTTGAAGGTGAGAACGTTTTGATTACGTTGTGTCCAAACATACTCTGCACTCAGGTATGGATCATTTTGATCGGTGTTTATTAGTTTGTGGAAGCGGTGACGCACAAAGGAATCGATTACTGCGTAGGGGTGTCGCACGAGATGAATATATTGGGCTTGATCGAATAATGCTTCTGTCTGCTGTAGTGTGAATAAATGTTTGGTATAGCTAGGCGTTTTATCCACAATAATGGTTTTTTGTGTGCTTTTTTCTATTTGTGCATAAACATCGGCTATCGGTATTGTTGCCTTTTCAGGATGGTCGAGAAAATAATTCACCTCACTAGGTGTAAATCCCATGATAGCCATCAAATTTTGGATGACATGAGTTGATCGCGGGAATCGTTTGAGTCTGTTTATTAACCAATCAGACAATTGGTCATGATGTAAAAGGTTTAATTCTGGTGGGCAAAAAAGTTGGAAATGACCTGCCAACATTAATCGCAATAACGTTGATCCTGAACGGGGTGCGCTTAAGATAAAGACAACATTATTTACTTTGTTTTCGGTTTTTGCGGGTGTGTGAACTGCTCTTTTAAGAATTTCAGTTTGATTTATTTTAATTGAGGTTGATGTCATTCTGGGACGTAAACCAAGATGAAGTTCTAGCTCTACACAAATATATGCAGCAATTTCTGTTGTGGTCATAAAGGTTTGCAACTCTTGAAGATAAAGGGGGAAGTTGAAATCCCGCTTAAGTGCCCATGCTAAATTCATGAAGGGTTGGTGTCTACTAGCTTCTTGTGTAATGTTTTGATTGGAATTGTCTGGTAAACGGCCGTATTCCTTTTGTACATATTTTTGCATGAACTTTAAACGAGCGTCTGATTCTGCTGTTGAAAATTGTTCTTTGATTGCTCGTTCGGTGGATACGCGTGATAGTGACTTTGAGGAATGAATAAAATTGATGAGAGATGCAAGGGTTCGATTGGTATGTAGATCATGCCAAGAAAGTTGTAACGTTGGAAATTGTTGGTGCAGCTTGTTTAACAAGCGATATAGCGTGAGTTCGTCTGCCCCAAGTGTGAATAGATCAACATCCTTTGCGATTTCATTTTTACATAGTAAACATTCTAAAATTTTTATTAGGGCAGCTTCAATATCAGCATGAGATTGATAATTCATAAAACAGGTTCAAATTGCCAAGCAACTCTGAGATGGTCAAGAATATAGTTGAAAACTTGCTTTCTGGGGTGTGAGGCATCAACTTTTATAATTCGCTTTTGTAACTGTGTTGGAATAAATTGCTCAGCATCATAAAAATGCTCTGTCGTTGTTTCGATTAACCGTTTGCGAAATTCATATTTTGGATCATCTGGTGCTAGCCTTGAGAGCAGCAACGCTTTAGGGGCTAACAACTGAAATATAACATCTGGGCAAACGTCTATTGCCGTAACGGGTTGTCTTTTGCCAAAAGCGTCAGCGGGATAAAGTTTGTCTGCAATGTTTATTTCTTCACGTAAACGCAGGGTAATTGTGCGTGAGAGTAAGGTGCGATCGATAATTAAAACGGCCGTTTGTTTTTCACTTTCCCGAACCCATCTGGGTAAGATACGATCGCGCCAGATAATCAATTCCCTTGCCAAACGTGCTGACGTCATATCCCAATCATGGTAGGTTGCTTTTGATGTTCTAATCCATTGATTGACTGATTGCCACCATTCAGATTCAGGATCACCTTTTTCTTGCCCGAGACCAGGACGTGTACCTGCGCCACGAATGATGACGACGGGAATCTGTTGGGATTGAAACCATTGCTGGAGCAGCTTGGCTTGTGTGCCTTTGCCCACACGGTTGGGGCCATCGAGACCAATCGTGATGATTTTTGTACTCATGGTTGTAGCTTAAAGGTCGTGAATGGAATTTGGTTGTGATGTGCTTGCACTATGCATTTGTAGACATGAGCAAGGAATAGATTTGTTTTCTTGTGGGTGAGAAAATGGGAAGGGCTGGAACGGCCGTTTAAAAAGTCGAGAAAGAGTTGTTCCCTGGCATGTTCATTGTGCCCAAGATAAGTGGGATCGAGCTGATTCTTTTCCCAAGCCGTTTTGCCAACAGCAAACTTTTGATAAGGTTCGCCACCGACAACACCACTGTTGCGATAGATATGGATATCAAAATGAGCTTCATGTCCTGCTTCGCCAATAGGTAATTCTGTATCCATTTTGCCAACCTCATGTGATTGATAAGAGTGGACTTGAATATTGAGTAGGTTGCCCACTTGGATATTGACGCGCTCATGACGAATACGGCCGTTTCCTTTATAGACATCTTTAGGTTCATTTGTCCAAGCACGTCTTGAAAACGAATTTTGTTGTAGATGAATGCTGCCCGTTGTGACAACATGATTGTCTCGTTTGCATTGGCATTGAATAAATGCATCTAATTCCCCAAATTGCTTTACGTGATGACCATTTGCCGCAAAACGTTCTGATGCCAATTCTGCGGTGTCAAACAGGCGTTCATAATCTATTTGATTGATCTGGTGCAAAAAATCGAATGGTGAAAAACGCTGGACAAATAGGTCAGCGCAGTTGGCTGCTTTCGTGATCAGTTGTTCGTTTAAGTTGGTTAACCACATATACAAATCTAAAAAGTGGTATCCTGAATGCATTAATTTCCCATAGCCATATTTGTAAGGATGGTTTTCACGACTGAGGAGCTCTGTGGGCATAGGCCACATCCCATCTGCGTGATAAATATCAATGTAGGAAATTGGAATTTGAAATTGTTGTACAAACTCATTCAAATAGCTGTGGATTAGATTATAACCCTCATGGCTACGACGCTGACATTGCACAATAAAATTGGTTTTGGAATGGCGTAAATTTTTTTCTAGCTGTAAATAGTTATCGAAAATCGCTTGTGCGGCATCCATGTTTGTTGCAACGTGGGCAGGGGCAATGATAGGTTTGTCCGTGAGGATATCTAAATGATTATTTAACGCCCAATTGATGTAAGCCTCATGCGTTTGTGCCTCGCTGGAGATGATAATGCCATGACATTGAGCAAGGATTTCTGGCGTAAGCTGTTGGTTGAGAATACGGCCGTTATTCTCATGCCGATTACGATCTTCGAGAAAAAGGAGCTTTTGTGGTTGTAAAGCTCTCTTTTCCAAATACGCCTCAATAATTTCCCGTTGACTTTCCAGATCAACCACTAGTGGAATTGATAAACCATATGCTGTTGCGTATTTTTCTAATAATGGAAAATAGATTCGGCGTGCGTGAGGGCCTAAACCAATAAGAAGAATACCATTTTTGTTCATATACATTCCCTCGCAAATTCAAAGCTCAAATGAAGTTGTAAAGGAATTGTAACAAGTTGAAATCATGGCACCTATGAAATTTTTCACAAGCAGATTTCATCATTGAACATTATCTTTTCTTCCATGTGAGCATTAATTTGAGCGGCCCACGAAAGGAGATGTTGGGAATATAATCCAGCTGTTGATTGGGAATGAGACGTAGTGATGGCATTTGTCGAGTCATCTCTTCGAGTAAGATGTTCATTTCTAACCGTGCGAGTGGTGCGCCCACACAGTAATGAATGCCATAGCCAAAAGCAAGATGCTCTTTACTATTTGTGCGTGTCAGCTCGATCGAATTTGGGTCTGCAAAAAGCGATTCGTCACGATTGGCGGAGTTGAGCATCAGTAAAAGATTTGCACCCGCCGCAATTGGTTGTCCTTCGATGGTGGTGTCTTGGGCAACAAAGCGCCGCCATGCACAAACAGAGGGATCGTAACGCATGATCTCTTCAACTGTGTTGGGAATGAGTGTGGGGTCTGCACAAAGTTGTTCCCATTGGTCGCGATCCGCCAATAGATGCAGCAGCATGTTTGTGCTTTGCGCTGTCGTGGTTTCATGTCCAGCCACCAGCAGCGTAATCATACAACTGGCGATTTCGTTGATGGTGATGATCTTATCGTCTCCATCCCGCAGGCGAATGAGATCGCTAATGAGGTCGTCTGTTGGATTGGCAATTTTGTCGTGTACTAGCTTGACGACGTAATGCCAGAAGGGCACGAGGTTTTTGGTGCGCTCAAGTTGTTCCGTAGGGGTAGAACGGCCGTAATACAGTTCTAGCCGATTATCTGACCACGCCTTGATTTGCGGTACATCTGCTGCGGGTACACCTAAGACATGGAACAGTACCTCAGCCGGATATTCATAGGTTAAGGCGGCAACAATATCTGTTTTCCCCAAATGGATAAATGAGTGAATGCGCTGTTGGATGATGTGGCGAATGGCGGGTTCAAAATGGCGCATACGACGCGGCAAGAACAACTGATTAACCAGCTTGCGAATGCGTGTATGAGCAGGGGGAACATTGTTGGACAGTACGGGAACTGGTGTGTAATTTCCCTCTTTTAGCATTTGTTGTACATCAGCGGAAAAAGGATCGATGGGGGTGATTGTATTTTCGGCCGTAAACGTCTCATGGTCACGGAAAATAGCTTTAATCGTTTCGTAGCGGGTGATAACCCAATAATCAATATGGTCGC